>CAMAWC010000010.1 GCA_945861875.1 Bordetella parapertussis | reverse complement strand
GCAGAGGCGGCATGCCCGAGTAGGGTGAAGTGCTGACCGGAGGCGGGCGGGGCGCCGGGGGCTAAAGCTGCGGTCGGTGCGTAAGCTGTGCGCTTGCATTCGCCCATTGGTGCCGACATGGATGGCTGGAAACGCCCGTCTGGCGCGGGTTTCCAGCCACTTTCCCCTTCCGCCGCCGCGCCGCGCCGCGCAAGCACTGCCTTTGTTAAGCCGGACAAAAATAAGATTTAAGTCGAGGTAAGGTGTATTGTGAAAACGCAGTCTTCCGGGACTAATCAATTCCCGGGCAGACACCGGAACACGGTTCCGGTGGGAGATGCGATGGACAAGCTCTTGACTGGGTCTGAAGCCGCGCCGTGCATGCCCGACAGTTTGCTTGACCGGGCGTTTGACAGTTTGCCGGTGGCGATTTTGCTCGTGGCAAAGGACGGCCACGTGGAGCGCGGCAACTTGCTGGCCGAGCAGGTGTTCGGCTACGGGCACGGCCAAATGACCGGCTTGGCGGTCAGTCTGGTCGTGGCAGAGCGCGCGCTGCCGCAAGTCCAGGCCCTAATCGAGGAGACGCTCGATACGGCGCACGCGCTGCCCTTGGGCGCGGTCCCTGAGGTGACTGGTCGGCGTAGTGACGGCGCCGAGTTCCCGATTGGAATCGGCCTTAATCCCGTCCAGACCGAGCGCGGGCCGATGGTCTTGTCGGCGGTGGTCGACATGTCAGAGCGCAATGAGCGCGAGGCGCGCATCAGCGCAGCCTTGAAAGAAAAAGACCTGCTGCTCGGTTAAATTCACCACCGCGTCAAGAACAACCTGCAAATCGTCCACAGCCTGCTCGACCTGCAGGCCCTCGATAGCAGCGACCCCGTTTTCGGCGAATTGATGCGCGACGTGCAGGCGCGGGTGCGCGCCATGGCGCTGGTTCACCAGACCCTGTACCAGTCCAAGGACTTCGCCAGCGTCAACTTCCAGGCTTTTCTCGAGACGATGCTGGCCGCCCTGGCCGATTCCTGGGGGCGGGCGGCGGGGCCGGTCGAGTGGGCCATCAATGCGCGCGATGTCCACCTTCCCATCAATATCGCCATTCCGTGCGGGCTGATTGTCAGTGAACTGGTGACCAATGCGTTGAAGCACGCTTTTCCCCTTGGCAGGGGTGGCGTCGTTGGCGTCGCGCTGAGCGAAGATTTCCCGGGGGAAATTACCCTTAGCGTGATCAACGACGGCAAACCCATTCCCAAAGAGTTCGACGTTGAGGGTGGGGGAACGCTGGGCCTGCGCCTGGTGCGCCTGCTGGTCGAACAGATGCATGGCAGTATCCGCGTCGAGTCTGATCCCTCCCCCGGGTTTGTAATGACATTCCGCGTCGAGGCCTCCGCTTGAAAACCGCGCGCATATTGCTGGTCGAGGACGAGCGCATTGTCGGCGCCAACCTGCAGCAGCGCCTCAGGCAGCTTGGCTACGAGGTTCCTCAGGTGGCCGTTTCGGGCGAAGAGGCCCTGCGCGCGGCCGGTGAAACGGCCCCGGATCTGGTGCTGATGGACATACGCATCGAGGGGGAGATGGATGGCATAGAAACGGCGCGCCTGATGAACCTGTCCGACGCACTGCCAATCCCGGTAATCTACCTGACGGCGCACTCCGAAGAATCAACGATAGAGCGTGCCCGGGCGACGCGCCCCTACGGTTATTTGCTCAAGCCGTTTTCCGAACGCGAATTGCACGCCACCATCCAGATGGCCCTCGAGCGCAAGCTTGTCGAGACGCGATTGCACGATAGCGAGCAGTGCCTGCGCCTTGCCTTCGATGTGGCGGCGATAGGTGCGCTCGATGTCAACGTACAGACCGCGCGCGTGTCGCTGACTGGGGGCGCCCAGGACATGC
This sequence comes from Bordetella parapertussis, assembly GCA_945861875.1. Classification (GTDB taxonomy): domain Bacteria; phylum Pseudomonadota; class Gammaproteobacteria; order Burkholderiales; family SG8-39; genus CAITSH01. Next base: position 61,270 of record CAMAWC010000010.1, on the reverse strand, counting down.
TCGGCTTGGCGGGGACGGCGCCCACCACGGTGGAGGACTTGTTGGCGCATGTGCATGCCTCGGACCGGCAGGAAGTGAGCGCCGGCATGGCGCTTGCCATGCTGCAGCGCGACGGCTACAGGAGCGAGTTTCGCGTGCTGGCGGACGGTGTCAGGCGCTGGCTGCGCCTTGAGATGCGCCTGCTCGATGGCACGCGCATGATAGGGGTGGTGCAGGACATCAGCGCGCACAAGCAGGCCGAGGTCATCGCCAATCGGTTTAATGCGGAACTCGAGCACCAGGTGGTCGAGCGCACCGGCGAGCTGAACAGCCGCGTGGCCGAGATTGACGCCTTCAGTTATTCGGTCGCCCACGATCTGCGCGGGCCGGTGCGCGCCATCACCGCGTTCAGCCAGATCCTGCTCGAAGAGCACGCACACCAGCTCGATGACAAGGGCCGGCACTATCTTGAGCGTATGCGCTTGTCGGGCCTGCGCATGGCCGAATTGATCGACGCCCTGCTGGTCCTGGCCAAGCTTGGCCGCGACAGCCTGCGCTTCGCGCCGGTCGACTTGAGCGCCATGGCGCTGGGCATCATGGCGCAGTTGCGCGAGGAGCAGCCCGCGCGCAGCGCCGAATTTGCGCTCACCGAAGGGCTGCTTGTGCAAGCCGATCCGGGCATGATGCACCTCGTACTCGACAACCTGTTGCGCAACGCCTGGAAGTTCACCTCCAAGCGCGAGTTTGCGCATATCGCCTTTGGCGCCAACCAAGTCGGGGGGGAAACGGTCTATTTTGTCTCGGACGATGGCGCCGGGTTTGACATGGCCTTCAGCAAACACCTGTTCGGCATATTCCGGCGCCTGCATAGCGACAATGAGTTCCCCGGCGCCGGCATCGGGCTTGCCACCGTGCAAAGAATCGTTCACCGGCATGGCGGCCGGATCTGGGCTGAAGGCGCGGTGGGTAAGGGCGCGACGATTTACTTTGTCATTGGTGCGCCCTGAACTGATCCGGCTTTAGGTCACCCCGGTTGCTGTTTATTGCCCGGCCCCATCTGCGCGTTTGCGCAAGGCGGGCGCCGTGGCTTGTGCCGGCGCCTGATGCAGGCGCGCGATTTCAGCGTGCAGCGGCGCGACGCCTTCCGCTACCTCGGTTTGGCTAAAGCGCGGCGTGATGTGGATGATGGCGCGGCAAAAAGGACCGGACGCCAAGCAGGACAAAAAGTAAGCCGTATTGCCGGCCCGGACTCCGGGCGGGCGGAAATCAGCCGCCCAGTACCGCCTGCACTGCGGCGAGGATGGCTTCCACCCGCGCCGGTTTTGACAGGTAGGCATCGGCGCCGAGCATCAGGCCTTGCGCCAAGTCGGTCGGCGCCGAGTGGCCGGTAAACAGGATGACCGGAATGTGCTCGATGGCCGGTGTGGCGCGGATTTTTGAAAGAATCTTGAAGCCGCTCACATTGCCCGGCAACTCAATGTCCAGGATGACCGCGTCGGGCAGCGGGCGCTTTTGCAGCGCCGCGATAAAGGTGTTCACATCACTCGCCGGGCGGACCTGATAGCCCTTGCTACGCTGCAGGATAAGGCTGAGGACGTTGCGCGTCGGTGCGTCGTCCTCGACCAGCAGGATGGTGATCTGGGTCGGATCGACTTTGCGCAGCGGGCGCGGCCGCGTCATGTTGATGTAGTAGTTGTCCTTGGCCAGGGATTTTGAGCCGACGAGAAATTCCTTGGGTATGGCGGCCGGCTTGGCCGCCGGCGGGAGAGGTGGCGGCGGCGGTTCGCGCTTGAGCTCACTGAGCTTGAAGACCCCGGTGAAGTCAAGGTTGACTGCTTCTGGATCCGGCGGTGGTGGAACTTTTTCCGTCATGGATGCGTGCGCTTGCCTGTAATGCCGTGAGTTGATGATGTGATCGGTTGATCCGGTCCCATCGACCGGGACCGCCAAGGCGTCATTTTCCACTAAATCGGCAGCTCTGCGGAGATTGGCCCGCGCAATATTGAAAAATCATCGTCTTACCCCCATAGACCTCCCGTAGAACGTAAAGGGATTCACGGGCGCTTACCGGTGCCTCGCTTGAGTGCGGCGCTTCAGCCCGGTTCCATGCCGTATTTTTTGTAAATTGCCGCAGCCCCCGGCGCCGTCAGAAATTTTACCCAGGCGCGCGCAGCCTCGATTTGTGTTGCGCCGCTGTGGATGCCGGCAACAAACACCGTGGTGTACTGGATTTCGGGCGGCAGCGGGCCGAGGTACTGGATGCCTGTTACCGGCAGGATTTCCGGTATTTGCTGGAAACCGATTTCAGCTTCGCCGCGCGCCACCACGGCACCCACCGGTTCGCCCCGGACAATGCGTACCTTATCCCGGATTTCAGCGGCGATGCCCATGCGTTCGAACAGTCCGACCAGGTAATCGCCGCTGGGCCCGGTGGAATAGGCAATCGACCCGGCTGCGAGCAGGGTGCGCTTGAGCGCATCGGCCGAACCCACATCCGGCGCCGTAGCACCGGCGCGCACCGCCATGCCCACGCCGGACTTGACGAAGGGCACGGCGCTGCCGGGCACGATTTTCCCTGATTTGGTGAGCTTTTCGATGCCGCTGCCGGACATCAACACCAGGTCGACGGTTTCATCGGCGCCAATGCGGCGCAGTATTTCTACCGTGAGCACCCATTGCGTCAGCACCTTGTGGCCGGATGCGCGCTCGAACGCCGGCAGCATTTCCAGGTAGGCGTCCCTGAAGGCCACTGAGGCCATGACCTTGATTTGTGCGGATCGGGGCATGACGGTTTTCTTGGGTTTGGCTGAGTTGCCAATGGTAGTTGATTCCTGCGCCGGCTCCTGCGGCCATGGCTTTCCTGTATCGGTATATAGTTTCCACGCGGTTACCTTGCCGCACCTTACTAATTCCCAGCGAGTCCGCCGTGCCCCGCGCAATCCACCCGCAACGCGTCCCCGTCAAGACCGGGGTCAACTGATGGCCGCGAAGAAAACACTGGGAAAACTCCCGGCCGCGGCTTTCGGCACGCTCGAACTCGAACGCCTTCCCGCGGAAGTGCTCGCCGGTTTTCGCGCGCTGGGCGACCTTAGCGGCACCACCTCTGATGCGATGGATTATTGCGGTGTCGCCGGCGCGGTCGCCGGCTCCATCCTGCGGCCCACCGACCCGGCGGCGCGGCTGGTGGCGCAGGCGGTGACGGTGCTCAACCGCAAGCTTGCCCAAACGGTGGCCGAGGCGGTGGCGCGCAACGTCTCCCACCTCGGGGAAATCGAGGCGCACAACCTCGCCGAAACGGGCGATGTGCTGGTGATACAAGGCGTGGCCGATATTTCCAGCATGGGCGGGATATCCGCATCCATCGGCAAGCGCCAGGGTGAGGCGGGTGCGGTGGTCGACGGCGCGGTGCGCGACATCGACCATTCGCGCGGCATCGGCTACCCGGTGTGGTCTTCCAGCGTCAGTCCGGCCACCGGCAAATGGCGCATCGAAACGGTGGGCATCAATGTGACTGTGGTGATGGCCGGTGTCAGCGTGCATCCGGGCGACCTGGTGATCGCCGATGAAGTGGGCGTGTGTTTCGTCCCGCGCACGCGCGCCGCGGAAGTGCTGGCGGTGGCGCAGCGCCTGGAAAAATCCGAAGAAGAACGCCTCGCCAAACTGGCCGGGGGCATGCCGCTGGCGCAGTTTCTGGCGATACCGCGCAAGAAATAAACGTTTGTTCCCTGTGCGTTCGCGGTGCGAACACACAAAGAATTTCCCGCGCAAAGTGGTGCTTCTGGTAACTTGTGGCTCCGGGACGCCGCGCCCGTGCGCATCCAGGACAGGATAAAAATCCGGCAAGACCGGTCGCCATTAATGAGGAGAAACACCATGCGCCAACTCTCACGAATTTTCACCTGCGCGCTGCTCGTGCTCGCGTCGGTTGCAGCGCACGCACAGGCCTACCCGACAAAGCCGATTCGCCTGATCATCGGTTTTCCCGCCGGCGGACCGGCCGATTTTTTCGGGCGCGCGATGGCGCAGGCCTTGAGCGCCAACCTCGGCCAGCCGGTCGTCGTCGAGAACAAGGGCGGCGTGGGTGGTGTGCTGGGCATGGATGCGGTGGCCAAGGCGGCGCCCGACGGCTACACCCTGGGCTTTAACAACCAGGGCTCGGTGGCGATGGCGCCTTATGCGCTCAGCAAGATGCCCTACAACCCGAACAAGGACCTGGCGCTGATCTCGGTGGTGGTGAAGGTGCCCGAGGCTATCGTCGTCCACCCTTCGGTGCCGGTGAACAATTTTGCCGAACTCATCGCCTACGCCAAGGCCAATCCGGGCAAGCTTAACTATGGTTCGGCCGGGGCAGGCGGCATCACCCACCTCGCCGGGGAACTGCTCAAGGCCGAGGCGGGCATAGACATCGTGCACGTTGCCTACAAGGGCGCGGCGCCTGCGGTGACCGACCTGCTCGGCGGCCAGGTCCAGCTGGGCTTCTTTGATATTCCGGTGGTGCTGCCGCACATCAAGTCGGGCAAGTTGAAAGCGGTGGCACTGACCACCGAAAAGCGCATTGCCGCGCTGCCGGACGTGCCCACCACCGCCGAGGTCAAATTCCCCAGGGTGATTTCCGACAACTGGTACGGCCTGGTTGCACCCGGCGGCACACCGCCGGAAATCATCAAACGCCTCAACGCTGCGGCCGTCGCCGGGCTCAAGTCGGCGGCATTGGGCGAGCAGTTCGCCAAGGTCAGCGGCATTCCATCGCCCACCACGGTGGAAGAGTACGCCGCCTTTGTCGCCGCCGAGCAGGCGCGCTGGGGCGGCATCATCAAGGCCATCGGCTTCAAGGAAGACTGAGGACTCAAGTAAGCAGCGATGAACGAACCGAAACCCTCTTACCTCGCCTCGCCCAGCAGGCCAAAGCTTTCCTTGCCCGCAGGTTCCTGCGATGCGCATGTGCATGTCTTCGGTCCGCACGACCGTTTTCCCTATGCCGCCGGTGCGCCGTTTACTCCGGCCGACGCACCCAGGGAAAAACTCTTTGCCTTGCACGCGCTGCTGGGGATAAAACATTGCGTCATCGTGCAGTCGACCTGCCATGGTTTTGACAATGCCGTGGTGGCCGACGCCATCACCGCAAAAAAGGGCGATTACTGCGGCGTCGCGCTGGCCCCCACCACCATCAGCGACGCCGAACTGCTCAGGCTCGACGCGCAGGGGTTTCGCGGCGTGCGCTTTAATTTCATGCGGCACCTGGGCAAGGGTGCCAACCCGGAGGAGGTGGTGACGCTCAGTCGCCGGCTCGCGGACATCGGCTGGCATTTGCAGGTGCATTTTGAAAGCGCCTTGGTCGAGGAGCTCGCGCCTTTTTTCAAGCGCTGCGCCGTGCCGGTGGTGATTGATCACATGGGGCGCATGGATTCCTCCCTTGGCATCGACCAGCCGGCGTTCCGCGCACTGCTCGGGTTGATGGAAGATGAGAGTTTTTACGTCAAGGTCAGCGGCTCCGAGCGAAATTCCCGCGAAGATGCGCCATGGAAGGATTCGATTCCGTTTGCACGCAAGCTGGTGGCCGAGTTTGGCGACCGCGTCTTCTGGGGCACCGATTGGCCGCACCCCAACCTGCGCGCGATTCCCGATGACGGCACCCTGGTTGATCTCCTTGCCGAGATCGCACCTGCGGCGGAACAGCGGCAGGCCTTGCTGGTGGACAATCCGCGCGATTTTTACGGTTTCCCGCTGGACCTGCGCGCCGTGAACACATGAGCGGCGGGCGGCTCGCAGGCAAAGTGGCGATCGTCACCGGCGCCGGTTCGGTCGGTCCGGGCTGGGGCAACGGCCGCGCCATGGCGGTGCGCTTTGCCGAGGAGGGCGCGAAAGTCTTTGCCTGCGACCGCGATCTTGTGCGCCTGGAAGAAACCGTGGCGCGCGTGGAGGCGGCCGGGGGCACGCTGATCGTCCACAGTTGCGACGTCACCGACAGCGCGTCCATCCAAGCCATGGTTGCGGCCTGCCTCAAGGCCTTTGGCCGCATCGACGTGCTGGTCAACAACGTCGGCGGCTCGGCTGCCGGCGGCCCGGTCGAAATGTCCGAGGAGGTTTGGGATGCGCAGGTCGATTTCAACCTGAAAAGCGTCTTTCTCGGCTGCAAGCACGTGCTGCCGGTGATGGAGGCACAGGGCGGCGGTGTCATCATCAATATCGCATCGACCTCCGGATTGCGCTGGACCGGCGCGGCGCAGGTCGCTTATGCGGCAACCAAGGCGGCGGTGATCCAGTTGTCGAAAGTCGTGGCGGTGCAGTACGCGGCCAAGGGCATACGCGTCAACACGGTCGTTCCCGGGCAATTGCACACGCCCATGGTCGAGGCGCGCCTTGCCGGTCAGCGGGCGGGCGGTGACGTCGAGGCCATCCTGCGCCAGCGGCAAAAGCGCATTCCCCTCGCCTTTGCCGGCGACGGTCGCGACACCGCAAACGCGGCCTTGTTTCTCGCCTCGGATGAGGCGCGGTTTATCACCGGTACGGAGATTGTCGTGGATGGTGGCATGACGGTGCGCTGCGACTGAGATTGCGCTTTAAGAATAAAACTTGAAGGAGGCTTTATGTCAGGAATAAAACGCTTGCCCGCTTATGTGCTGGTGCTTGCACTGGTTGCGGGATATTGCACGCTTGCAGCGGCGCAGACCAAACCGCTGCGCTCCGAAGTCGGCGGCGCCACACCGGCGTCCATGCTGTGGGTGGGTAACAGTTTCTTTTATTTCAACAACAGCATGCACAGCCATGTCATCAGCCTGGTGCGTGCCGCCGATCCCAAGGCCGCGCCGCGTGCCACTTCGGTGACCATCAGCGGCTCGGGCATGGACTGGCATGACATGGAGTCGTATTTCCGGCCCAATGGCCTCGGAAAATACACCTTTGATGCGAACAACAATGTGGTGTTCAACAAACCCGGGAAACAGTACGACGCGGTGATCGTCGCCGACTGCAGCCAGTGCCCCATCCACCCGCAGTTGAAGCCGGTGTTCCACGAGTACGCCAAGAAGCAAAGCACGGTGATCACCGCCAACGGCGCCCGCCCGATACTGTTCATGACCTGGGCGTACAAGGACAAGCCGGAGATGGCGGCGCAGCTGGCCGAGCAGTACACCGTCGCCGGCAACGCCAATGATGCGCTGGTCATCCCGGCCGGACTGGCTTTCGCGAAAGCAATAGCAAAACGCCCGGACCTGGAGCTCTACCAGCCCGACAAGCGCCACCCGACGCTGATCGGTACTTACCTTGCGGCGTGCGTGACTTATGCCGCGATCTACAGGAAATCCCCGGTGGGCAACAGCTATACCGCCGGCATTGATGCGGGCACGGTCGCCTTCCTGCAGGGTGTGGCGCAGGAGACGGTGGCGGAGTATTACGGGAAGTGACTTGCAACCCGCTCTGGTAGCGGGTTTCCGGCATATCGCCTTGTTGCGTCATTGCGAGGAGGCGAAGCCGACGAAGCAATCTCGTCGCCTCTGCGAGCCGCTGGCGCAGCGTGCGCCGTCATTCCCGCGCAAGCGGGAATCCATTTTGAGGTTTCAACGCTACGCGAGTTATTCCTTTCTTTTTAACGCGCGGTTTCACTCCCCTGCGGGGAGCGAGTCCCTTCTTTTGCTTTCGCCATCCCCTCCGGGGACTTCCTTCGGTCGAAAACGGAACCAAGAAAAGGCGACCCGAAGGTGACGGTCGCTGCGCGACTGCCCTGCGATGCTCGCGCCAATGGGCCGGGACCTAAACTCGGCCCACAAAGGACGTGGGCCTCAGACATAGGTCCCGGACAACTCCCATTGTCGCTGCGCTTCTCGGCGTCACCTACGGGAGGGTAGGTCAAGGACAACAGCAACGCCAAACGATGCCATGCGACGTTTTTTGCTTTTGACTTTGGGGCCCCTGCGGCGCCGCCGAGGAGCGTAGGCGAAGCGGGGGCCTTCCGGCCCTTATGTTTGAGCCGCGCAGCGGCGAGTTTAAGGGCCGGCCCGCTTTGCCGAGCACCACAGGGCACCCCGAAGGGGCGGCGTCGGGGGTGTGTTTTCTTTGCTTACTTTCTTTGCACAAGCAAAGAAAGTGAGTCGCCGCCGCAGGGGGACGAAACGCAACATTCAAGAGAAAGTAAAGGCCTCGCTCCCAGCAGGGGAGTGAAACCGCGCGTTAAAAAGAAAGGAGATGCATGCGGAGCGAGAGGCCGAGCATGCAACGAGATTGCTTCGTCGGCTTCGCCTCCTCGCCATGACATCAAAAGGCAATAAGCTGGAAACCCGCTCCAGCCGTGGCTTTCCAGCCATCACCCGTTACGAGCGGCGCTCGTAATAAGCAATCACCCGCGACACGGCGAAGCCGGCGACTGCCGCCGCGAGCATCACCCACAAGGCGGCATCCCAGGAATGCGCGTAGGTCACCGCCGTGGCGATGGCCGGTGGCCCGAAAAATATGCCGACATTGGTGATCTGCACGATCAAGCCCTGAATCGAGCCGACCTCGGCCGGAGAGCGGGCGTAGCGCGCACCGCCGGAGAGCGCCGCCGCCGGGATCACGCCGCAGGATATGTTGTAGAGCAGCACCAGTGCATAGCGTGCGCCATCGGGCAGGGCGGCGGAGAACATGCCGGTGAACAGCGCACCGGCGACGATGAAAGCCGTGCCGATAATGCGGCCGCGCGGCACGCCGCGCTGTATCAGCCAGCCGCCGGCCACATTGCCGAAGACATTTACAAAAATAGACAGCGCGCCGAGCAGCGAGGCGTCCGTCGTCGACATGCCGCGTGTCTCGATGAGGTAGGTCGGCAGCCACAGGAACACGCCGACGTTCTGCACGGTGTAAAGCGCGAAGGCGGCGCCCAGCCACCAGGGCACCGGTTGGGTGAGCGAGGCGCGAATACTTGCAAGAGACCGCCGGGCGCCGCCGGAGGTGCCGCCGTAGTGCCGTCGTTGCGAGTAAAGCAGCACGGCGCAGGCGGCGGCGGCAAGGGACACGGCGAACCAGATGCCGCGCCAACCGGCTGCGGCAATCGCCAGCGGGCTCGCGGCCAGCACCAGGGCGCTGCCAAAAGGCATGTAACTGGACCAGAAGCCGAACGCCAGTCCGCGCTTTTGCGGCGCGGTCGCCGCGACGATCAGGCTGGGCGCCGATACGATGATGGCGATAAAGCCGAGGCCCTCAACCAGGCGCGAGGCGATCAGCAGTCCGGTACCCGGGGACAATGCGCCCAGTGCGCCGCCGGCCACCATGCAAGCCAGGCCGAACAGGCAGGAGCGCAGTGCGCCGATGCGGTCGGAAAAAACGCCGAAAAAAATCGCACTCACCAGGGCAAGCGCATTGAAGGTCGAGGCAAGCCAGCCGGCCTGCACCAGCGTGAGCGCGAGTTCCTTTTTCAGCAGGGGCAGCGCCGGCGCCATCTTGGCGAAGGCGCAGCCGGCGATCACCCCGGCGGCGAGGGCGGCGATGAGGGCAAGGGTGTGGGTGCGCGCCGGCGGCGCGCTGCGCGCCTCAGTAGCCAAGGCGTGCCGCCATACGCAGGAGAACGGTATGCCGGAGCGCGATTTTCTTCACTCCTTCACTCCTTCACTCGTTCACACTTTCACCGCCTCAACGTCACCCGATCAGCCAGGGTGCTTTCGATTGTGTGGCGATGGCCTTCAACTGGCCGATGAGCATGTCCGGAACCGGCACGCCGTTGGCAAGACGGTCCTTCATCGCCGTCTGCTCCGGGTCGCCGGCCACCAGCACCGGCTGTTTTGCGTCTAGCGGCCGCGTGGCATGCAGCGCGGCGATCATGTCATCGAGGTCGTCCTCGAACTCACCTTCGTCCCTGAAAGCATGCGGATCGATGGCGAGGAAAAAGTGGCCGATGTTGTTGTGGATCTCACCCGGGTGGCGCGCATCGCGCGTCGGCGCGTACCAGGCGCCCGGCAGCATCGAGCACAGCACCTCGACCATTGCACCCAGGCCGTAGCCCTTGTGGCTGCCCATGGTGCGGCTGGCGCCAAGCGGCGTGAGCAAGACCTTTTCCAGTGCGACCGCCGGGTCGGTGAGCGGCTTGCCCGCGGCATCGAGCGCCCAGCCCTCGGGCACCGTCTTGCCGTTCAGGAGGGCCACTTTCAGCTTGCCCACGGCGGCGGTACTGGTGGCCATGTCGAGGTAGAACATCGGGTGCTTCTTGCCTGGCGCGGCAAAGGCGATGGGGTTGGTGCCGAACATCGGCTCGGCGGCGAAGGTCGGCACCACCACAGGATGCCAGACCGAGGTGAATGACATGCCGATGAGCCCGGCTTCGGCGGCCATCAATGCATAGGCGCCGGCCGAGCCGTAATGGTTGGATTGTTTTACCGCCACCGCGGCGAGGCCGGTTTTCTTGCATTTGGCGATGGCCAGTTCCATCGCCTGGGTGGCCGGCACGTGGCCGAGGGAGTGGTCGGCGTCGATGAGCGCGGTGACCGGCGATTCGCGCAGGATGCGGATGTTCGGCTTGACGTTGATCTGGCCGGCGGCGAACTGCTCCGAGTACAACTGCATCATGGTCGCGCCGTGCGAGTCAATGCCGCGGATGTCGGCCGCGCCCATGCGCTCGGCGCAGATGCGGGCATGCTCGGCGCTCATGCCCCAAGTGGTGAATATCGCGGCGATCTGCGCCTTGAGGGTGTCGAAGGGGACGCGCATGGTTCTGGCTTTCAGTCTGAATTCAAAAGATTTAAATTGTGAAAGGCACGACTGGCGTGCCTTTCGGGTTGATTACAGTGACAATTTTGTCACCGTCTCGCGGGATTGTCCCCGGCCGCACTAATACACCGGTGTCAGCACCGGCTTGCCGGAAAAATGCACCAGCAGGTTGTCGACGGTGAGGTTGCCCATGGCTGCGCGCGTCTCATGCGTCGCGCTGCCGACGTGCGGTTGCAGCAACACGTTGTCCAGCGTCCAGAAGGCCTCGTCCATTTTCGGCTCCTGCTCGAACACGTCGAGCGCCGCGCCGCCGATGGAACCGTCTTGCAGGCATTTGAGCAGGGCCGCCTCGTCGACCACCGAACCGCGCGAGACGTTGATGAGGAATCCCTTGGGACCGAGCGCCTTGATGACCTGCTCGTTCACGAGGTGGAAGGTTTCCTTGCCGCCGGGGGTGATGATGATCATGAAGTCGCTGTGCTTTGCCAGTTCGACGGCGCTGGCATGGTAGGCGTAAGGCGTGTCGGTGACCTTGTTGCGGCTGTGGTAGCCGATGCTCATGTCAAAGGCGGCGGCGCGTTTGGCGATGGCACGGCCGATGCGACCGTAACCCAGGATGCCCAGCCGCTTGCCCGATACGCGGGTGGCCAGCGCCTGCGGGCCCTTGAGCCATTTGCCGGCGCGCACATAGCGGTCGCCCTGGGTGATTTTGCGGCCGATGTCCAGCATCATGCAGATGGCAAGGTCGGCGACACAGTCGTTAAGCACGTCGGGCGTGTTGCTAACCGGAATCTTGCGCCGCTTGGCCGCGTCGATGTCCACCGCGTCATAGCCGACGCCGAAGCAGGAAATGATTTCCAGCTTGGGCAGGGCGTCGATCAGTTTTGCCGTCGCGCCGTGGTTGCCGGTGGTGGCGATGCCGCGGATGCGTCCGGCCACTTCCTTGAGCAGCGCGTCCTTATCCGGTGCAAGCCACAATTTGTGGGTGATGAATTCGGCATCGAGGCGGTCAAGGGCGCTCTGGTGCATCGGCCCGACAATGAGGATTTCCGGCTTGCTCATGATTTGAACTTTGCCGCGAGCGCATCGGTGGCGCGGGCCAGGAGGCCGATGTCGGCGCCCACCGCGGTGAACAGGCAGCCTTCGCCTATCCAGCGCCTGGCGTCGGCTTCGACCCCGGTGAGGATGCCCGGCGCCTTGCCGGCCTTGCGGATGCGGCGGATGGCGTCGTCGATGATGGGCATCACCTTCGGATTGTTGGTCTCGCCCATGTAACCGAGCGAGGCGTGCAGGTCGGCCGGGCCGATGAACACGCCGTCAACGCCGTCGACCGCGGCGATTTTTTCCAGGTTGTCGAGGCCGGCCTGGTTTTCGATTTGCAGCAGCACGCAGATTTCGCCCTGTGCGCGACGGGCGTAGTCCTTGACGCGGCCGAATCGCGTGGCGCGCGTGGTGCCGGCCACGCCGCGCACGCCGCCGGGCGGATAGCGGGTGTAGGAGACGGCGCGCTTGGCCTCTTCCTCGTTCTGGATGAAGGGGATCAACAGCGTCTGCGCGCCGATGTCGAGGTAGCGTTTGATGGTGACCATGTCGTTCCATGGCACGCGCACGATGGGGTGCGAGGGGTAGGGCGCCGCGGCCTGCAGTTGCGACATCACCATGTCGAGCTCGTTGGGCGAGTGCTCGGTGTCAAGCAGCAGCCAGTCAAAGCCGGCGCCGGCGACGGTCTCGACGGCGAAATTGTCCGACAGGCTGCACCACAGGCCGATTTGCTGCTTGCCGGCCTTGATGGCGTGTTTGAAGGTGTTTACGGGTAGATCCATGGTTGCTCCTGGTTGTTGCTGCCGGCGCGCCGGCCGTGGTGGATCGGCGCGTGGTGAATGGGTCAGATGAACTGTACTGATACGCTGCCGAGCGGCCCGAAGTCGCCGTGCAGGGTGTCGCCCTTTTGCGCGAACACCACGCGCGTGAACGAGCCGGCGAGGATGAGGTGGCCGGCTTCGAGTGTCACGCCGTTTTTGCCCAGGCGGTTTGCCAGCCAGGCCACACCCATGGCCGGATGCCCGAGCACGCCGGCGGCAAGGCCGGTCTCCTCGATTTCGGAGTTGCGGTACATGATGCCGCCGACCCACCGCAGGTCGACGTCCATCGGACCGACCGGACGGCCGCCGATGACAATGCCGGCGGCCGCGCCGTTGTCGGCGACGGTGTCAAAAATCTTGCGCGGGTTGACGATGCGCGCATCGACGATTTCCAGCGCCGGCACGACGTATTCGGTGGCGCGCAGCACATCGAGGAGGCCGATGCCCGGCCCCTTGAGCGGCTTGCCCAGGACGAAGGCGAGCTCGACCTCTACGCGCGGCACGCAGTAGTCGGAATGGTTCACCTTGGCACCGTCGGCCAGCATCATGTTGTCAAGCAGGTGGCCATAGTCGGGTTCGTTGATCTGCGACGAGGCCTGCATCGCCTTGGAGGTGAGGCCGACCTTGTGACCGATCAGCTTGGCGCCGTTGGCGATCTTGTGGTTGGCCACCAGCGTCGAGATGGCGTAGGAGTCCTCGATCTCGATGTTCGGGTAGGTGACCGACATCTGCACCGCCTGCTTGCGGTTTTTTTCCGCGTCGAGCAGCGTCTGCATGGCTTGTTTGCGTTGCGCATCGGTGAGCATGTACTGAGTCCTTTAGTCCTGTGTTGGGGGGAGGGTGATCCGGGCGCCGTGAATTGCATGTTTTGGAGGGGAAATGCCGCGCGCGGTGAAAATTTTATCACTGAACCGGCGTAATTAGACGGCGGCCGACGATTTTGTCACGCCCGCGCGCGCGGCGTAAGCGCAATTCCATTTTTGCCGGCGCCACTCAATATTTCCCCTGCCGGGCCGATGAAGTACCGTCGGTCGTCGTACGACCGACGGGATTGCGGGATTTGCTCGGCCTGCCGGAGGCTCTCCTGTGGCGAGCGGCCCGTTTTCGGGGAGTCATCGTGCAATCAATATGCGGCCCGGTGTTTGTTGCATTTCGCCCGGCAGTCGCCGGGGTATGCGTGGCGCTGTTTTCCTTGTGCGGGAAGGGTGTGCTCGCCGCGCCCTACCCGGATGAGGCGCAATTGCGCGAGGCGATTGTCGCGGTCGCCGGACTGGTTCGCGACGAAGGGCTGGAAGTGCGGATTCTGGACGCGCAAAAGTACGGCGTCTCCCGTCCCTTGATGGCCGCCGGGTTGAGTGTTGCGCGTGGTGTTTGCATGGTGTTCTACAACTCCCGGCCGTCGAGCCTGCTGGCGCCGTTTTTCGAGCGTATGAGCGGCGCCGACCTGCCGGTATGGCTCAGGGCTGTCGCCGTGCATGAGGTCAGCCATTGCGTCGAGCAGCGTGAGGGCTATGTGCTCGGGCGTTTTGATCGGGTGCTGCCGCCGGGCTTTACCAGCGATGGCATGACCGGCGCGGGGTATGCGGCGGCCTTGCGCAGCGGCGCGATGGAACTCTGGGGCGAAGCGCTGGCCGATATTGCGGCGCTGCTCTGGCTGCAACAGGCACGGCCGGGAGATTGGCGGCGTTTTGCCGGCGGACTGGTTGCATTGCGCGATGAACTCGCGGCGCGCAATCCGTCGCACAATACCTCGCCGTGGCTGCGGGGCATCATCGACGCCGGGACCGCCGCCGGTGCGGAACGCGGCATTTTTGAAACCGCCTTTCGACTGCGCCGGGAGTTGCGCCCGGACTGAACGTTGACGGCCGCCCCTTCAGTATTCCGCGCTGCGGCCGATACACCTATGTCTATGGCTTTCATGGTTCTGAAGCGAGGATTTTTTGAGCACACCCCAGCCCATTGCCGCAACCCCTGCGGGAGCGCCCGACCGGCGAGCAAGCGAGCGCAGCAGCCGGCCCACGTCCGGGGAAGCGGGCGCGACGGAGGCGGAGGGCTTGTGGGCGCACGGCATGCGTCTTCTTCGGTCCAGGCTAAGCGCTGCCGTGAATGGCGTTCTCGACCCGGTCATTGCCTCGTTGCAGCGGATGCGCACGGCGGCTGGCGGCGATCCCGAGGCCGGGGGCGATGCGGACAGATCAAGGCCGGGTAATGACAGGGCCGGCGGGAAACGCGATGATGCCCCGGCCCCCGGTGAAGCGGACGCCGGGGCATCCAAACCCGGGCGCCGCCTTCCTTCCTTCCTGGCCTATGCGAGCGTGTTGCTCGCCGGCGGCATGGGCGGCGGGGCGCTGGCCTACAATATGCTGTCCGTGCTGCTCGATCACCAGTTCGCGGAAAGCCGGCAGCTGGAGGGGAAAATGGCCGGGCACGCCAAGGCCATCGAGGACATACAGGGCAAACTCGATGATGAGCAGGCCAAAAGCGCGGCAGAAGGGAAAAAATTGGAGGCATCTGCCGCCGAGTACAAGGCAGCCTTGGCTGAGAGGCAGAAAAAATTCGACGCATCTCTCGCGGAGTACAAAACCGCCCTGGCCGAGAAACAGAAGAAATTCGACGACTCTCTCGCCGAGTACAAGGAGCTCCAGGTGCTGCTTGCCTCCATTGATCGCGTGCGCGGCCCCCGCAAGGCATCGAACGTATCATCGGCCAGCCTTGGCCGCGCGACCCGTCCGGTCAATGCGGGCGACTGCGCCATGGAGCCTGGCAAGATGGCCGCGCTCAAGGACTGCATCGACAATTTCAACCGCTAGGCGGGCGCTGATCGGGCCCGCCAATCTCTTTGTCGCGAAAGCACCTTGGCACGGCGATATCCGGTTTGCCGTCAGTGGATCTCCGGGTCGGGAACCGGCGCCGTGCCTTCGAGGAAGTCGAAGTCGCAGCCCTGGTCGGCCTGGGTGACGTGCTTGGCGAACATCACGCCGTAGCCGCGTGCGTACTGCGGCGGCGGCGCTTTCCACAGTCGTTTGCGTTTGGCCAGCTCGGCGTCATCGACCTTGAGCGACAGGCGCCGCGCGGGTACGTCGATCTCGATGATGTCGCCGTCCTGCACGAGGGCCAGCGGCCCGCCGATATACGACTCGGGTGCGACATGCAGCACGCAGGCGCCGTAGGAGGTGCCGCTCATGCGCGCGTCCGAGATGCGCAGCATGTCGCGCACGCCTTCCTTGAGCAGCTTTTTCGGTATCGGCAACTGCCCCCACTCGGGCATGCCGGCGCCCTGCGGGCCGGCGTGCTTCAACACGATGACCGAATCCTTGTCCACCGGCAGGTCCGGGTCGTCGATGCGCGCCGCCATGTCGTTGTAGTCGGCGAACACCACCGCCTTGCCGGCGTGTTTGTGCAGGCGCGATTCGGCCGCCGGCGGCTTGATCACAGCGCCGTTGGGGGCGAGGTTGCCGCGCAGCACCGCCAGGCTGTCGGATTTCACCAGTGCCTTGTCCAGCGGCAGGATGACATCGTCGTTGAAGACCTTGGCATCGGCAATGTTCTCGCCAAGGGTCATGCCGTTCACGGTTTTAGCATCGAGCTTCAACAGCCCGCGCAGGTTGGCCAGCATGGCGCGCAGGCCACCGGCGTAATAAAAATCCTCCATCAGGTACTTGCCCGCCGGGCGCAGGTTGGCGATGAGCGGCGTCTTGCGCGCAAGGGCGTCAAACAGGTCGAGGTCGAGCTCGACGCCGGCGCGGCGCGCCATGGCGATGAGGTGGACGATGGAATTGGTCGAGCCGCCGAGGGCGAGCACCGTGGTGACGGCGTTATGCACGGCATCGGCGGTGATGATGTCCTTGGGCTTCAAGTCCTCCCACACCATCTCGACGATGCGCCGGCCGGTCTGGGTGGCCATCGCCGCATGGCGCGAATCGGGCGCGGGGATGGAGGCGGCCCCGGGCAGGGTCAGGCCGACGGCCTCGGCGGCGCTGGTCATGGTCGAGGCGGTGCCCATGGTCATGCAATGCCCCGGCGAGCGGGCGATGCCCTGTTCGATTTCCTGCCAGTCTTTTTCGCTGATGTTGCCGGCGCGCAATTCGGCCCAGTATTTCCATGAGTCGGAGCCAGAACCGAGCGTCGCGCCGCCCCAGTTGCCGCGCAGCATCGGGCCTGCGGGCATGAAGATCGCCGGCAGGTTCATGCTGGTCGCGCCCATGATGAGGGCCGGCGTGGTCTTGTCGCAGCCGCCCATCAGCACCGCGCCGTCGGCCGGGTAGGCGCGCAGCGATTCCTCGGCTTCCATGGCGAGGAAGTTGCGGTACATCATGGTGGTCGGTTTTTGGAACGGCTCGGACAGCGTCATCACCGGAATTTCCACCGGAAAGCCGCCGGCCTGCCAGATGCCGCGCTTGACCTCTTCGACGCGCTGCTTGAAGTGGGTGTGGCAGGCGTTGATGTCGCTCCAGGTGTTGAGGATGGCGATCACCGGCTTGCCGGCGTAGTCGCTGCGGTCAAAGCCCATTTGCGCGGTGCGCGAGCGGTGGCCGAAGGAGCGCAGGTCTTTCACGCCGTACCAAAGGTGGCTGCGCAACTGCTCGGGTGTTTTCTTTTTTGACATTGTTTTGGGTGCGCGAGTTAGGTGCGCGAGGGCGCAATGAAGGAGAAAAGCGGAGCTGCGAAGATTACCGCAGATGCCCGCGGCAAGACAGCATTTGGCGCTGAAAAATTCTTTTTCCCGTCCTGCGGTTGTCGTACAAGGCGGTGCGGTCATGCGCGCAACCGGCGACATTGCGCAGCCGCCGTCAGATGGCGGAACGACCGGAGGAATGCCCGCCGCAAGCCGATGTTGCGCTGCGCAATTGACGCATTCGGCGGCACCAACTAGCATGTTCACATAACAAACATTTGTTCGTATATCGAACAAATGAGCAGGCTGGATATTCAGCAATACCGTGCAAACAGCGCCGCCTGTTGCGACGACAAGCATTAAACTGTGCGGCCCGGGCTGCGATGCGGCCCGTCCTGGAGGACATACCGTGGTGAACAAGATCGTCGATTCGCTCCAGGCCGCGCTGGCCGGAGTGCAGGATGGCGCTACCGTGCTGGTTGGCGGATTCGGCGGCGCCGGCATCGCGCGTGAACTCATCGACGCGCTGATCGAGCAGGGCGCGCGCGACCTCACCATCGTCAACAATAACGCCGGCAACGGCGACTGGGGCCTCGCCAAGCTGTTGAAGACCGGCCGCGTCAAAAAAATCATCTGCTCCTACCCGCGCCAGGCCGATTCGCACGTGTTTGAAGGCCTTTACAAGGCCGGCAAGATCGAGCTCGAACTGGTGCCGCAGGGCAACCTCGCCGAGCGCATGCGCGCCGCCGGTGCCGGCATCGGCGCGTTCTACACCCCCACCGCATACGGCACCGACCTCGCCAAGGGCAAGGAGACGCGCCTCATCAACGGCCGCAACTACGTGCTCGAGTACCCGATTTTCGGTGACGTGGCGCTGATCAAGGCGGAAAAGGGCGACCGCTGGGGCAACCTGGTGTATCGCAAGGCGGCGCGCAATTTCGGCCCCGTGATGGCCAGCGCCGCCAAACTCGCCATCGCCCAGGTGTATGAAGTCGTCGAACTCGGCAAGCTCGATCCGGAGAATATCGTCACCCCGGGTATTTATGTTCAGCGTGTCGTGCGCGTCGCCCGCGACAGCGGTGTGGCGGCCAAGGAGGCGGCATGAGCTACACAAAACGCAGTCGCGACGACATCGCCAGGCGCGTGGCGCAAGACATGTACGAAGGTGCGTACGTGAATCTTGGTATCGGCCTGCCAACGCTGGTGGCCAACTATCTGCCGCCGGGCCGCGAAATCCTGCTGCACAGCGAAAATGGCATTCTTGGCATGGGCCCAGGGCCGGCCAAGGGCGAAGAAGACTGGGACCTCATCAATGCCAGCAAGGAGCCGGTGACGTTGCTGCCCGGCGGTTCGTTCTTTCATCACGCCGACTCCTTTGGCATGATGCGCGGCGGCCATCTGGACATCTGCGTGCTCGGCGCCTTCCAGGTTTCGGTTGGCGGCGACCTCGCCAACTGGCATACCGGTGCGCCCGATGCGATTCCGGCGGTCGGTGGCGCGATGGATCTTGCCGTGGGCGCGAAAAGTTGCTGGGTGATGATGGAGCACCTGACCAAGTCTGGTGAATCGAAAATCGTGCCCGTTTGCAGCTATCCGCTCACCGGTGTCGGCGTGGTCAGCCGCGTTTATACCGACCTTGCGGTCATCGATGTCTCGCCGCAAGGCCTGCTCGCCTATGACCTGGTGCCCGGACTGGCGTTTGAAGAATTGCAGCGTCTCACCGGGGTGCCGCTCAAAGAGGGGCGCGCCAAGGCGGCCTGAGCATGCAAGCCTTCATCAACAACCAGCTTCCCGGCCGAGTGGTATTTGGCGCCGGCGCGCTCGAGCACCTGCCGCGTGAAATGGAACTGCTCGGGGCATCGCGCGCGCTGGTGCTCTCCACGCCGGAACAAAAAGCCCAGGCCGAAGATGTGGCACGGCGGCTGGGCGGGCGCTGCGCCGGCATTTTTGCGCGCGCGGTGATGCACGTGCCGATCGAGACGGCGCGCGAGGCGCGCGCCGAGGCCCAGCGCCTGGGCGCAGACTGCGCCGTCGCCATCGGCGGCGGGTCGACCACCGGGCTTGGCAAGGCCATCGCGCTCGAATCGGCGCTGCCCATCCTCGCCATTCCCACCACATACGCCGGTTCGGAAATGACGCCGATCTACGGCATTACCGAAGCGGGCATGAAAAAGACCGGGCGCGACCGCAAGGTGTTGCCGCGCACGGTGATCTACGACCCCCTGCTCACGTTGGGCCTGCCCGCGGGCATGTCCGCCACCAGCGGCATGAACGCCATCGCCCATGCGGTCGAGGGGCTCTACGCCGAGGACGCCAACCCCGTCATGGCGCTGATGGCCGAGGAGGGCATACGCGCGCTGGCAAGCGGCCTGCCGCGGGTGGTGAAAAATCCCGCCGACATCGATGCGCGTTCGGACTGCCTCTATGGCGCGTGGCTGTGCGGCGCGGTGCTGGGCGGCGTGGGCATGGCGCTGCACCACAAGCTGTGCCATACCCTGGGCGGGACCTGGAACCTGCCGCATGCCGAGACCCACACCATAGTGCTGCCGCATGCGGCTGCCTACAACACCTCCGCCGCGCCCGACGCTATGTTGCGGGTGGCGCGTGCGCTGGGCCTGGAGGGCGCGGCCAGCGCCGCCGCAGGCTTGTTCGACCTCGCCAGGAGTCTTGGCACGCCGCTGGCCCTCAAGGACATCGGCATGCCCGAGTCAGAGCTTGACCGCGCCGCCGACATCGCGGTCAAGTCGCCCTACTATAATCCGCGACCGATTGACCGCGCCGCGATTCGCAAATTACTGGACGACGCCTGGCACGGCCGTCGTCCCGGCTAAACACGGCCGCCGCTCGTCCTGAACACATCTTGAATCCACACTAGGAGACACCATGGCCCAAACCACCGAAATCCAATCGACCGAAGACAGGCTGACCGAGTCGGCGCTCAACCGCCTAGCCAACGACAGCGACCCGCGTTTCAAGCAGGTCATCACCGCGCTGATCAAGCACGTGCACGCTTTCGCGCGCGAGGTCGAACTGACCGAAGAGGAGTGGTTCGAGGGCATCAAGTTCCTCACCGCCGCCGGCCAGAAATGCGACGACAAGCGCCAGGAGTTCATCCTCTTGTCCGACGTGCTGGGCCTGTCCATGCTGGTCGACGCCATCAACCACAAGCGTCCGGCCGGCGCCACCGAGAACACCGTCCTGGGTCCGTTTTTCGTGCATGGCGCCAAGGAAATCAAGAACGGCGACAACCTCGCCGAGGACTGGGATGGCGAGCCGACGCTGGTGTCCGGGCGCGTGCTCGGCACCGACGGCAAGCCGCTCGCCAACGCGCTGCTCGACATCTGGCATTCGGACGATGTCGGCTATTACGACGTGCAACTGCCGACCTTTGAGGAAAAACAACTGCGCGGCAAGCTGCGCACCGACGCGCAGGGGCGTTACTGGTTCCGCACCATCAAGCCGGAGTTCTACCCGGTTCCGACCGACGGCCCGGTCGGCATCATTCTCACGCGCATGGGCCGCCATCCCTACCGGCCGGCGCACATTCATTTCATCGTTTCGGCGGACGGCTACGAGTCCTGCGTCACCCACCTGTTCGTCAAGGGCGGCAAGTACCTCGACTCGGACGCGGTGTTTGGCGTCAAGGACTCGCTGATTGTCGACTTCAAGCTCAATAACTCGGAAGCGGATGCAAAAAAGGCCGGACTCAAGGCGCCGTTCTACAACGCCGACTTCGATTTCGTGCTCAGGCCGGCCGATGGTGGCAAGGTGCAAAAGGTCATTTCGCCGGCGGATGCGGTTTGATTAAAGTAAACAGACTCACACTAAAAGGACGGGCAGCATGGCAGTGAACGCAAATGTGGAAAGTGTAAAGCTGGGTTGGATAGGCCTGGGTCGCATGGGTTATGCCATGGCTTACCGTCTGTTGCAGGGCGGCTGCAAGGTGGCGGTGTGGAACCGCACCCGCGCCAAAGGCGAGCCGCTGGCTGAATTCGGCGCGGTCATCGTCGACGCCAAAACCGACCTTGCCGCCTGCGACATCGTCTTCACCATGGTCTCGACCACCGCCGACCTGAAGGAGGTGTTGTTCGAAGCCGGAGGCCTGCTCTCGGGAAAATCCAAGCCAAAACTGGTTGTCGACTGCTCGTCGATCTCGCAGGAAGGTTCGGCCGATGTGCGCGCGGAACTGGAAAAACGCGGCATCGCCTATTTGTGCGCGCCGGTGTCGGGCAACGGCAAGGTGGCCAAGGCGGCCAAGCTCTCGGTGGTGGCCTCGGGACCCAAGTCACAATACGATCTTGCCGAGCCCTACCTGAAAATGTTCGGCCGTAGCGCCACCTACCTGGGCGAAGGTGAGCTCGCCCGCGTCTGGAAAATCGCCCACAACACCATGTTCGGCGTGATCATCCAGTCGCTGTGCGAAATCACCGTGCTGGCCGAAAAAGCCGGCATCCCGCGCCACGTCTTCCTCGAATCGATCAACAACAGCGTCCTGGGTTCGATGTACACCAAGTACAAGACGCCGGTGCTGACCAACCTTTCGTTCGAGAACGTCACCTTCACGCCCAGGCTGTTGTTGAAGGACCTGGACCTGGGCCTGGCGGCGGGCCACGCCCTTGGCGTGCCGATGCCGGCCGCCGCCGCCACGCGCGAGTCGGTGGCCAACGTCGTCGGCCGCGGCCACGACAACGTCGACTTTGCCATCCTGCTGCAGGAAATCGCCAAGAGCGCCGGACTCGAGCTAAAGCCCGAGAACGTGAAAATGAGCGACGGACTCGAGTCCTGAACCGGAAGCCCCCCATGAAACGCACACTCATACGCGGCGCCACGATCATTTCCCTCGACGCCAAGGTCGGTGACCTGGCGCAGGGCGACATCCTGGTCGAGGATGACCGTATCGCCGCCATCGCGCCGCAAATCAAGGCCGATGATGCGCAAGTGGTCGAGGCCGCCGGCATGATCGCCATTCCCGGCATGGTCGATGCGCATCTGCACACCTGGCAGACCGGGTTGCGCGGCGTCGCCGGTAACTGGACCATTCTTGAGTATTTTCGCAACATGCACGCCGGCCTCGCGACCAAGTTCAAGCCCGAGGACATCCGCACCGCCAACCTTGCCGGCGCGCTCAACCAGATCAATTGCGGCGTCACCACACTGGTCGACTGGTGTCACAACAACCCGACGCCGGCGCACACCGACGCCGCCATCGAGGGACTGGCCGCATCGGGAATACGCGCCGCGTTTTTCCACGGCACGCCCAAGCCCGATCCCAAGCCTGGACAGCGCCCGTTCTGGGAATCGCCCCATCCGAGGAGCGAAGTCGAGCGCCTGTTGAAAAGCGGCTTTGCCGGCGGCAACAAGCTGCTCTCGCTGGGCATGGCCATCCTCGGGCCGCATTACTCGACCTACGAGGTGGCGGTGAGCGATTTCAAGCTGGCGCGCGAATTCGGCATGATCGCCTCGATGCATTGCGCCGGCGCCGAACCGCGCACGCCCGACGGCTGGGACCGCCTGGGCGCCGAGGGGTTGCTCGGTGACAACAACAACATCGTCCATGGCAACAACCTTACCGACGCCCAGCTTGCGTTCATGCTGGAAAAAGGCGTCACCTTCACGCTCACGCCCGAGACCGAAATGGCACAAGGGCACGGCTTTGCCATCACCGGGCGGCTGCGCAAGCTCGGCGCACGCCCGTCGCTCGGAGCCGACCTCGAGGCCGGCGCCTCGGGCGACATGTTCACCGTGGCGCGGCTGGCGCTGTCGACGCAGCGCGCCATCGACAACGACGCAGTGCGCGCCAGTACCGGGGCCTTGCCGCCCACCGCGACCATACGTTGCCGTGAAGCGCTCGAATGGATCAGCGTCGAGGGCGCGCGCATGCTGCGCATGGCCGACCGCATCGGCACGCTCACCCCCGGCAAGCAGGCCGACCTGGTGCTGCTCGACGCGACGGCGCTCAACATGTGGCCGGTGCACGACCCGGTGGCCAGCGTCATCACCCAGGCGGGCATTGCCAACGTCGACTCGGTGATGATCGCCGGCGTGTGGGCCAAGCGCGATGGGCGCCTGTTGTATCCGGACCTGCAAAAAGTCAAAAATGCGCTGCAGGAATCGAGCCGGCGCATCGTCGCTGAAATGGGTTTGGTCACGGCAGGCTGAGCTGGCGTAGTATTCAACCGGTATCGATTTGATTTCTGTTTCAAAGGAACCCTGATGGCCGCCAAAAAGAGCACCAAGAAAACCAGAGAACCGAAGATCATCCGTCCGGACAGTATTGATCCGCACGTGCGCCAACCCGAGCCCAGGGGACCGCGCGACCACGGCCACCATCATGGGCATGGCCACGATCACGGCCATCCGGATGAGGTTGATCCGCATTTCAAGTGGGACCGACCGCTGCAGGCCCCCGGCCACACCCAGGTTGATTTCGAGGAACGCATCAATTTCCGCCGCCTGCACGACTATCGCCTGGCGCGTACGCGCGCGGCCCTGTCGCAATCGGGCCTCGGGGCGCTGCTGTGCTTTGACCAGCACAACATCCGCTATACCACCAGCACCGTCATCGGCGAATGGGCGCGCGACAAGCTCACGCGCTACTCCCTGCTGACTGGCAACGGCGATCCCTACATCTGGGACTTCGGCTCGGCCGCCAAGCACCACAAGATGCATTCGCATTGGCTCGAGCACGACCACTGCCGTGCCGGGCTGCTGGGCTTGCGCGGTGCCACCGGTTCGGACATCACCTTGTTTCGCGAGGCGGCCAAGGAGATCAAGAGCATCCTCGACGCCGAGGGCATGAGCAACATGCCCCTTGGCATAGACGTGGTCGAGCCGCCGATGATGTTCGAGTTGCAACGCCTTGGCATCGAGGTGCGCGACGGCCAGCAGACCATGTTGCAGGCGCGCGAGGTGAAAAACATCGACGAGCTGACCATGCTCAACATGGCGGCGGCAATGGTCGACGGCGTCTATCAGGACATCTACGAAGCACTCAAGCCGGGTGTGCGCGAGAGCGATATCGTCGCCCTGGCCACCAAGCGCCTGTATGAGATGGGCTCGGACTGTGTCGAGGCGGTCAATGCCATTGCCGGCGAGCGCTGCTCGCCGCACCCGCACAATTTTACCGACCGGCTGATCCGCCCCGGCGACCAGGCTTTTTTCGACATCATCCAGTCCTTCATGGGCTACCGCACCTGTTATTACCGCACCTTCAGTGTCGGCCGCGCCTCCTCGTCACAGCGCACCGCCTACGGCAAGGCGCGCGAGTGGATGGACAAGGCGATCGACCTGCTGAAGCCGGGCATGTCCAGCGACAAGATTGCCGCGGCACTGCCCAAGGCCCAGGACGCCGGCTTTAACAGCGAAATGGATGCCTTCGGCCTGAATTTCTGCCACGGCCTCGGTCTCGGCCTGCACGAGCGGCCGCTGATTTCCCGCCTCAACTCCTTCAAGGACCCGATCGAACTGAAGGTGGGCATGGTGTTCGCGGTCGAAACATACTGCCCGGCGAGTGACGGCGTGTCGGCGGCGCGCATCGAGGAGGAGGTGATCCTCACGCCCACCGGCGCCAAGATCATTTCGCTGTTCCCGGCCGAGGAACTGCCGGTTGCCAACCCGTACATGGGCAGCATGGGTAAATCGCGATGAGTACGCGAAAAAAACCGCAGCCGCGGATTGGCTGGATCGGCGCCGGCCGCATGGGTTTCGAGATGGCGCAGCGCCTGGCGCGTGCCGGCTGCGACATCACGGTGTGGAACCGCACCCGTGCCAAGGCGACGCCGCTGAAGAAAGACGGCGCAAAAATCGCCTCCAGCCTCACCGAACTGGCCGATTGCGACATCCTGTTCGTGATGGTCGCCACCTGGGATGACGTCAAGCATGTGATCAGCGGGCCCGGGGGTGTGCTGTCCAAATCCAAACCGGGCAAGGGTCCGGCGCCGCGCATCGTCGTCGAGTGCTCTTCGATCTCGCTCGAAGGTTCGGCCGAATTGCGCCGCATGCTCGCCGCCTACGGCAGCGAGTTGCTGGCGGCGCCGGTATCGGGCAATGCCAAGGTGATCAAGGCAGACAAACTTTCTTTCGTCTGCTCCGGTCCGAAAAAAATCTATGACAAGGTCGCGCCGCTGCTGCTGCACATCGGCCCGGGCGCCTCTTATGTCGGCGAGGGCGAGCTTGCACGCATTGTCAAGATCTGCCATAACGTCATGCTCGCAGTGGTCACACAGTGCCTGGCCGAGATCACCGTGCTGGCCGAAAAGGCCGGCGTACCGCGCCACGCTTTTCTCGACTTTCTCAATAAAAGCGTGATGGGCTCGACCTTCACCCGTTACAAGACACCGGCTTTCGTCAACCTCGACTTCCATGTCACCTTCACGCCCTACCTGCTGCGCAAGGACGTGGACCTCGGCCTTGACGCGGGCCGGCGCTTTGGCGTGCCGCTGCCGCTTGTCTCGGCGACGCGCGACCTCATCCAGTCGATGATGGGCAGCGGCATGACCGAGCAGGATTTCTCGACCCTGTTGTTGCAGCAGGCGCAGCACTCAGGCCTGAAGATCAAGTCCGAAAACGTCAGCGTCGGCGACGGCTTGGGCAAGTGAACGCCGGTGGTGGAAAAATATGGATCACAAACCTGGAGGTAACGTCATGCAGGCCATGAAAAAATCAACCAACATCCTTGTCGCAGGACTGCTGGCGCTCTGCTTTGCACAGACCGCCATCGGCCAGGCTTATCCAAGCAAGCCGATCAGGATCATCGTGCCCTTTACCGCCGGCAGCGCCACCGACATCATGGCGCGCACCATAGGCGAAAAACTCAGCGCGGCATGGGGGCATCCGGTGCTGGTGGAGAACAAGCCGGGCGCCGGCGGCACCATAGGCGCGAACCAGGTCGCCAAGGGCGAGGCCGACGGCTACTCGCTGCTGGTGGTCTCCACCGGGCACGTCGTCAATCCGGTTCTATACAACAGCATCCCTTACGATACGCTGGCCGATTTTTCCGGAGTGAGCGTGCTGGCCAACCTGCCCAGTGTGCTGGTGGTCAGCGCCGGTAGCCCGTTCAAGAATGTGCAGGACCTGGTTGCCGCGGCCAAGGCCAAGCCCGGCCAGCTCAATTTCGCCACCGCCGGCGTCGGCAGTGCGACGCACGTCAACACCGCCAAGTTCCTCGTTGCGAGCAACGCCTCGGCCACGCACATCCCGTTCAAGGGCACGCCGGAGACGATTACCGAGACCATTTCCGGGCGCGTCGATTTCATGTTCACACCGGTGCTCGCCTCGCTGCCCAACATCCGCGATGGCCGCATGCGTGCGCTGGCGGTGAGCACCGCCAGGCGCAACAGCGCGCTGCCCGATGTGCCGACGGTGGCCGAGAGCGGATTGCCCGGCTTTGAGTTCAATTTCTGGATCGGTTTGCTGGCGCCGGCAAAAACGCCGCGCGACATCGTCAACAAGCTCAACGCCGAAGTGACCAAAATCATGCAATTGCCCGAGGTGCGCGAGCGCATGGGCAAACTCGGCGCCGAGGCCATGCCGATGTCGCCCGAACAATTCGACGCCTATATCAAGGAGGAGTACACCTCTCTGGGCGCGGTGATGAGGGCGTCGGGCACCAAGGCGCAGTAGCCGGATCTGAGGGCGAACTGGTTCAATCGAAGAATCGTTGTTTGTTTACATGTATCAACAAGGAGGAGTCAAAATGAAAAGCATCCGTTTTGTGGCGCTGCGCAGCCTGGCGGCGGTGGCGGTAGCCGGAATCGTTGCAATGTCGGCGCCCGCGCTCGCGGCGACGTCGGGCCCCGCAGTCAAAGTCGGCAGCACGCTCGCCCTGACCGGGCCCTTGTCGGCCACTGCGCTCATCCACAAGCTTGTCGGCGAGATTTATGTCGAGGAACTGAACAAGAAAAACGGCCTGCTCGGCCGGCCGGTCGAATGGGTCGTCAAGGACGACCAGTCCAAGCCCGATCTTGCCCGCACCCTGTATGAGCAACTGGTAACTGTGGACAAGGTCGACCTGCTGCTCGGGCCTTATGCCACTGCGAATATCCTTTCCGCGATGGGCGTGGCACAGCGCTACAACAAAATACTGATCCACCACACCTTCGGCATACCCAGCCTGGCCAAGTATGAGATGCAATTCCCCACCTGGGCCATAGGCGCGGACACGGCTGTAACCACCCCGAACATGGTGTTCGACGGTCTTGCAGCCGGACCCAAGCCGCCCAAGACCATTGCCATCGTCACCACCAAGTTCCCGTCGGTGTTGTTCATGTCCACGGGCGCGCGTGAGGTGGCGAAAAAACGCGGCCTCAACGAGGTGCTGTACCTTGAGTGGGAATTTGGCAACCGTGACTTTGGCGCCATTGCGGCCCGTCTCAAGGACGCCAAGCCCGATTTCATCTGGACCGGCGTGATCGCGCTGGAGGGCATGCAACTGCTCGATGCGATGAAAAAAATCGACTATGCGCCGCCGATGATGTTCCACCACCTGCCGGCGCCCGGCCCGATGCTCAAGTCGGCCGATGCCAAGAACGCGCTTGCCGCAACCATTTTCGAGCAGCATGCGCCGTTCATGAGCAACACCGGTGCCACCGATTTGGCGAAGATATTCAACGAGCGCGCCGCCAAGGCGGGCCTGCCCGACACCATGGTCGACACCCAGGCCGCGGCGTCCTATGCCGCATGGCAGGTGCTAGAGGCCGCGGTCAACGCGACCAAGAGCCTGGATGACAAGGTGCTGGGCGCCTGGCTGAAAAAGAACCGCGTCAACACCATCCAGGGTACGCTGCGCTTTGACGGCCCGAACAACTACGGTGACGACCTGACCAAGATCAAGCAGGTGCAAAACGGCGAATGGGTGGTGGTCTTCCCGAAAGAGTTTGCCAAACCGGGCGTGAAAATGCTCGCTCCCTGAGCACGGGCTGACGATGCATTTACCGAGTATCGAACTGCTCGGGCAGTCTCTGCTGTCCGGGTTGTTCATCGGCGCACTCTACGGCCTGCTGGGGCTGGGGCTGAGCATGTCATGGGGGATGTTGCGCCAGATCAACCTGGCGCACTTCGCCCTGGCGTTTCTTGGCGCCTATCTCACCTACCAGTTGTCGATCACGGCAAAGCTCGATCCGCTGCTGACGCTGTTCATCATCGCGCCCGGATTTTTTGTGCTTGGCATGGCGATGCACTGGGTGTTTGCGCGTTTCAACGTCAGTGCTTTCAACTCGCTGCTCGTTACCTTCGGCCTCACCGTCATCATAGAGAGCGGCATCCAGTGGATCTGGACCGCCGATTACCGCAAGCTCGAGTCCCACTACGCCGACATCAAGTTCAAGATCGGCGTGTTCTATATTCCCCTGCCCGAGTTTCTGACGCTGTTGATTTCATTGGCCCTTGCCGGCGGCACCTGGGCGGTGCTGCGCTACACTCACGTCGGCCGGGCGATGCGCGCCATGTCCGAAGACCCGGCCATGGCCGCCGCCTTTGGCGTCAACGAACGCATGTTGGCGTTGCTGCTCTCGGGTGCCTCGGCGGCCTTCGCCGGGGTCGGCGGCGTCTGCCTTGCGCTTTCCTTCACCCTCGCACCCTCGCAGATCTACGCCTGGATAGGGGTGGTGTTCGCCGCGGTGATGATAGGCGGCCTGGGCAATCCGCTCGGTCCGCTGGTGGCGGGTATCGTCATAGGCATGTCTGAAGCCGCGACGCAGGCGATTACCGCGCCGGCCTGGGCGCCGCTGGTGTCGTTTTCACTGCTGATCCTGGTGCTGCTGTTCCGGCCGGGGAAGGTCTAGCATGGACAGGAAAGTCATCGCCGGATTCATCACCGCAGCGGTGTTGCTGGGCGCGTTGCCTTTGCTCAAGCTGCCGGCGTTTTATGAATCCTTCCTTTACCTGATCTTCAGCTGGATCGTTCTTGCCACCTCGTGGAATATCCTTTCCGGCTATTCGGGCTATTTCTCCTTCGGCCATGGTGCGTTTTTCGGGTTGGGCATCTACACCACGGCGGTGCTGACGGCCAAGTTCAACTGGCCCTTCCTGTGGACCCTGCCGGTGGCGGGCGCCGTCGCGGCCTTGTTCGGCATCGGCCTGGGCACCGTGGTGTTCCGCGTGCGCCGCCTGCGCGGCGAATTATTCGCGCTGATCACCCTCGCCATCACCTTTGTCATCGCCACCATCGTGCTCAACACGCCCATAGACGGCGGCCCCGGCGTGTACCTGTCGGCGGTGCCGGTGCCGGCCATCGGCCCGTCGCCCTCGGGCACCTTTTACCTGCTCGGCCTGGCGCTTGCGCTTATCACCTTGTGGACTGCGTATCACATCTATTGCTCCAAGCTGGGTGCCGGCCTCTTTGCCATCCACGATGACGAGGATGTTGCCGAAGTGCAGGGCGTGCCGACCTTCGGCTACAAACTGATCGCCCTGGGCGTGTCCTGCGCGCTGGCCGGAGTTGCCGGCGGCATACATGCCATTTTCATTTCCTACGTCACCGTCGGCGAGGTGTTCAACATCGTGGTGCCGCTCAATGTGGTGCTGATGAGCGTGCTGGGCGGGTCGCGCCACTGGTTCGGGCCGGCCGTCGGCGCCACGGCCATTACCGCGCTGCTCTATGCCTTCACCGCGGGTGATTACGCCATCGCCGGACGCGCCACGGTGGGCCTGATCCTGATCCTGGTCATCCTGTTCCTGCCCGACGGCCTGTTCGGGCAATTGCTCAAGCGCATCAAGCGCTGGCGTGCCGATCCGCCCCTGCCCGAAGTGGCGGCGCCGGCGCTCATCAGCTCGCGCGGCAAGGAAGGCGAGGTCCTGCTCAGCGCCGAGGGCGTGTTCAAGGCCTTCAGCGGCGTGCAGGCGCTGGCGGGCGTGGACATGCAGTTGCGGCGCGGCGAAATCTACGGCCTCGTCGGCCCCAACGGTTCGGGCAAGTCGACCATGGTCAATGTCATCAGCGGTTTTTACCAGCCGACCTCCGGCCGCATCGTCTTCGAAGGTACGGACATCGCGCCGCTGCCGGCGCACCGCGCGGCGCAGGCGGGCATTGCGCGCACCTACCAGATCCCGCGGCCGTACATGAACCTCAGCGTGCTCGAGAACGCCACCCTGCCGGGCATGTTCGGTGCGGCGCGGCTGTCGCGCCAGGTGGCCGAGCGCCAGGCGATGTACTGGCTGGAATTTGTCGGCCTGGCGGACCGGGCGCGCGCGCTGCCGACCGAACTCAACCTGCACCAGCGCAAGTTTCTCGAGCTGGCGCGGGCGCTTGCCTCCGCGCCGCGGCTGGTGCTGCTCGACGAGGTGCTGGCCGGTTTGACGCCTTCGGAGATCAACAACGCCGTCACCCTGGTGCGCGAGATCCGCAATCGCGGTGCGACCATCCTGTTCATCGAGCACAATATGCGCGCCGTGCTCGAACTGGTGGACAGGTTGATGGTGCTCAACTATGGCAAGGTGATTGCCGAGGGCGTGCCGCGCGAGGTGATGCGCCAGCCGGAGGTGGTCAGCGCCTACCTGGGGTCGGAATATGTCCAGCAATAATGCCGCGATGGACGCGCCGCCGATGAACGCATTGCTTGAGGCGCGGGAAATCAATGTCAGCTACGGCGACGCGCCGGCGCTGTGGGATGTTTCCTTTAGCGTCGGTGAAGGCGAGATCGTGTCCATCGTCGGCCCCAACGGCGCGGGCAAGACCACACTCGTAAACACCCTTGCCCGCCTGCAGCCGGTGCGCACGGGCAGACTGCTGTATCGCGGCGAGGATGTGACCGGGCTTTCGGCGCGCGAAATGTGCAATCGCGAGGTCGCGCTCATTCCCGAGGGGCGCAAGCTCTGGGGCGGCATGACGGTGGAGGAGAACCTCGACATGGGCGCCTACCGCAAGGCGGCGCGGCCGTTTCGCGACGAGGGCATCGCGCGCGTCTATGACATGTTCCCGGTATTGAAGGAGCGTCGCTGGCAGGCCGCCGGCACGCTCTCGGGCGGACAGCAGCAAATGGTGGCGATCGGGCGCGCGCTGATGGCGCGGCCGAAAATGCTGCTCATCGACGAGCCTTCCCTCGGCCTCGCGCCGGCGGTGGTGCAGCAGGTGTTCGAGGTGATACGCGCCATTCATGCCGGCGGCGTGTCCATCCTGCTGATCGAGCAAAACGCCGTTCGCGCGCTCGAGGTTGCGCAGCGCGCCTACGTACTGGAGGGTGGCCGCATCGTCTCCACCGGCCTGCCGGCCGACCTGATGGCGCAGCCGCACATCCGCGAGGCTTATCTGGGTGAGACAACAGCCTGAGGTCCGGGCAACTTCGGTATTTTCAAGGAGCAAGACAATGAGCGATTACGAAAAGGAAATACTGTCCATCGACGATGCGCGCTACAAGGCGATGGTGGCAAAGGACTACGTTACCCTGGACAAGATTCTCGCCGACACACTGCGCTACAACCACTCAACCGGGCGCAGCGAAAACAAAAGCGAGTACATGGCCATACTTACTTCGGGCAAGGTGTCTTACGCCGCGGCGGCGCGCAAGAGCATCGCCATGACAAGCTATGGCGACACCGTGGTCTGCCACGGCACCATCGAGCTGCAGGTGCTGGCCAACGGCGAGACCAGGCATCTGAGCAGCGCCTACCTCAATGTCTGGGTCAAGGGCGACAATGGCTGGCAGATGGCCGCCTGGGCGTCGACGCCGCTGCCCAAGGCTTGATCGGAGAGGCGCCGACTAACCCCGTCATTCCCGCGAAAGCGGGAATCCATTTTTATCCACGCTAAAAATCAAGGTGGATTCCCGCTTTCGCGGGAATGACGGTACGGAGACTTGAGCTGACTTGCCCTACAGCATCGAGCACACTTCCTCGAAGGGCAGGCGCGGCAGGCGGGCCATGACCTTGGACGGGTCACCATGTCCGAGGTTGCAGATGAAGTTGGATTTGAAGGTGGTGCCGGAAAAGAATTCCTTGTCCACGCCGGCGGCGTTGTAGCCGGACATCGGGCCGCAATCGAGGCCCATCGCGCGGGCGGCGATCATCAGGTAGGCGCCCTGCAGGGAACTGTTGCGCAGGGCGGTGGTTTCAACCATGGCTTTCTTGTCATCGCCGACGTAGAGGTTTTTCATTTCCGGGCGGTGCGGGAAGACCCTGGGGATGTTCTCGTAGAAAGCGAGGTCGAAAGCGATGATGGCAACGACCGGCGCGGCCATGGACTTGTCCTGGTTGGCCGGCGACAGGTGTGGTTTGAGCCGTTCCTTGGCCGCCTGGGTACGCAGGAAAACGAGGCGGCCGGGCTGCGAGTTGCCGGTGGTCGGGCCCCATTTCATCAACTCGTACAAGGCCTTGATCTGGTCGTCGGAAACCGGTTTTGGCTGCCAGCCGTTTTGCGTGCGGGCAGTGCGGAAAATCTGGTCGAGTGCGGCGTCGTTAAGCATGGTGAGGGTCCTCGATGTGCGGGGGTGTAGAAAGGGCGGGAAGTGCAAATTGGCAGGTGAAACGGCCAAAGGCCGCTGCTGGCTGAATTATACTGTGCCTCCGGCGCGGGCAAGCGATCCGGGGAATAGTTTGAAAAATGCAATGAAAGGTAAGCAATGAACGAAGCCTATATCTGCGACGCCGTGCGCACCCCCTTCGGCCGCTACGGCGGTGCGCTCTCGGGCGTGCGCACCGACGACCTCGCCGCCATCCCGCTCAAGGCCCTGATGGAGCGCAATCCCAAGGTCGACTGGTCGGCGGTGGATGATGTCATTTACGGCTGTGTCAACCAGGCCGGCGAGGACAACCGCAACGTCGCGCGCATGGCGCTGCTGCTCTCCGGCCTTCCCGACTCGATTCCCGGCGTCACGGTCAATCGCCTGTGCGGCTCCAGCCTCGAGGCGGTGGGCACCGCCGCGCGCGCCATCAAGAGCGGCGAGGTGCAGATGCTCATTGCAGGCGGCGTGGAAAGCATGTCACGCGCCCCCTTTGTCATTCCCAAGGCCGACAGCGCGTTTTCGCGTGTCGCCAAGATCGAGGACACCACCATAGGCTGGCGCCTGGTCAACCCGCTGATGAAGGCCAAGTACGGCGTCGATTCGATGCCCGAGACGGCCGAGAACGTGGCGGCCGAATTCAAGGTTGACCGTGCCGCGCAGGACGCCTTTGCGCTGCGCAGCCAGCAGCGTTACGCCGCCGCGCACGCCGCCGGGTTTTTCAAGGGTGAACTGGTGCCGGTGTCGATTGCACAGAAAAAAGGCGACCCGAAAATAGTCACCGTCGACGAGCATCCGCGCGAAACGACGCTCGAGACGCTGGCCAAGCTCAAGGGCGTGGTCCGGCCCGATGGCAGTGTCACAGCCGGCAACGCATCGGGTGTCAATGACGGGTCCTGCGCCATTATCATCGCCAGCGAGGCGGCGGCGAAAAAAATGGGCCTCACGCCGCGCGCCCGCATCCTCGGCATGGCCACCGCCGGGCTTGCCCCGCGCATCATGGGATTCGGCCCGGCGCCGGCCTCGAAAAAGCTGCTCTCGCTGCTGGGCATGAAAATCGGCCAGATGGATGTGATCGAGCTCAACGAAGCCTTTGCCGCGCAAGGCCTGGCGGTGACGCGCGACCTCGGTCTGCCCGATGACGCGCCGCACGTCAATCCCAACGGTGGTGCCATCGCCATCGGCCACCCGCTGGGGGCCTCGGGTGCACGCCTGGTGACGACGGCGCTCAACCAACTCGAGCGCACCAAGGGACGCTACGCGCTGTGCACCATGTGCATAGGCGTGGGGCAGGGCATCGCCGTGGTGATCGAGCGCGTATAAGCTTTGGTACGATAAATTCAACAGGAGGAGATGCAATGTCTTACGTAAAGGTTTCCGATCTGGCCTTTGGCCGCCTGCAGTCGCCCAGCCTTGATGAGGCCGAGGAGTTTCTCACCGCTTTTGGCATGTTGCGCTCGGACCGTACCAAGGACGCGCTCTACATGCGCGGCACCGACCCCAACCACCATATCCATGTCACCCACCTCGGCCCGTCCAAGTTCGTCGGGCTGGCGTGGTATGTCGAAAACGAAGACCAGCTCAAGCAATTCGCCAAGGCGCCCGGAGCGTCGGGCATAGAGAACATCGACGAGCCGGGCGGTGGCAAGCGCGTGCGCATTTCCGACCCGCACGGCTACCAGATGGAGGTGATGTGCGGCATGCAGCAGCTGCCCAAGCTTCCCGTGCGCAAGAACCTGGTCAACACCGGCGATGTGAAGGTCCGCCAGGGCGAGCTGATGCGCCTTGCGCGCGGCCCGTCGCAGGTCAAGCGCGCCGCCCACGCCGTGATCATGACGCCCAATGCCGCCGAGAAGGTGAAGTGGTACCGCGAAATGTTCGGCCTGGTCTGTTCCGACGAAGTCTATGCCGGTGAAAAAGACCACATCATCGCCTCGTTCAACCGCTGCGACCAGGGCGAGACCTATGTCGATCATCACGTGTTTCTTTGCATCGAGGGACCCAAGGCCGGTATCAACCACCTCTCGTTCGAGGCGCAGAACATAGATGACGTGATGCTCGGGCACGAGCACATCGTCAAGATGAAAAAATACGAACATGTCTGGGGCATCGGCCGGCATATCCTCGGCAGCCAGGTCTACGATTACTGGAAGGATCCCTGGGGGCGTGTGCATGAGCACTGGGCCGACACCGACATGCTCAATATTCATGCGCCGACCAATTACCTGCCCGCCGAGGAAGGCCTTGACTCACAGTGGGGCGAGGCGGTGCCCGAGGCGTTCATCACCCATGCCGTTCCCTGACAGGTAGTCGCGACATGATGCGCAGCACGGAGCGTTTTCTCACCACCCACACCGGCAGCCTGCCGCGGCCCGAAGACCTGATTCGCATGATGTACGCCAAGGAGGAGGGCGTGCCGGTCGATCACGACGCCCTTGCTGCGCGCGTCAGGAATGCCGTGGCCGAAGTCGCTGCGGCACAAATCGAGGCCGGGGTGGACCTCGTTAACGACGGCGAAATGAGCAAGCCCAGTTACGCCACCTATATCAAGGACAGGCTTGACGGCTTTGGCGGCACCGGCAATACCTTCGTCTACCAGGATCTCGCCGCCTTTCCGGTGCTGGAAAGAAAGGTCTTCGGCGACCCGGGGCGGTCGCGGCGCAAGACGCCGGCGTGCAACGCGCCCATTACCGTGCGCGACGCCAGGGCGGCGGTGACCGACGCCGACAACCTCAAGTCGGCGCTCTCCGGCAAGAAGGTGCGGGGCGGTTTCATGAGCGCCGCTTCGCCGGGCGTGGTGTCGCTGTTTTTTCGCAATGACCATTACGCGAGCCAGGACGCCTACCTCGAGGCCATCGCCAACGCCATGCGCCACGAATACGAGGCCGTGGCGGCGGCGGGCTTTGTACTGCAGCTCGATTGCCCCGACCTTGCCATGGGCAGGCACATCCAGTATGCAGACCTCTCTGTTGCGGAATTCCGCCAGCGCATGCACCTGCATATCGAGGCGCTCAACCACGCCGTGGCAAACATCCCGGCCGAGCAGCTGCGCATGCACCTGTGCTGGGGCAATTACGAAGGTCCGCACCACTGTGATGTTCCGCTCAAGGACATCGTCGACGTGGTGTTCAAGGCCAAGCCATCGGCCATTTCTTTCGAAGCGGCCAACCCGCGCCATGCGCACGAGTTCACCGTGTTCGAGACGGTGAAGCTGCCCGAGGGCAAGGTGCTGATCCCCGGCGTGCTCGAATCGAAGACCAATTTCATCGAGCATCCCGAACTCATCGCCCAGCGCATCGGCCGCTATGCCGACCTCGTAGGTCGTGAGAACGTCATCGCCGGCAGCGATTGCGGCTACGGCACCTGGGTAGGCCAGGCCGCGGTCGACCCGCAGGTGGTGTGGGCCAAACTCGCCGCCATGGCCGAGGGCGCGCGCATCGCGTCGGCGCGTTTCTGGAAAAAAAACTGACCACCGCATGACCGAAGCAACCCAACCCCGTCGAGGCCATATGAAAATCTCCAGAGTGTTGTTTGCCGCGGTACTGGCCGCGTTTGCGCTGAACGCCGGCGCCCAGGGTTACCCCAACAAACCGGTACACGTCATTATTTCGTTCACTGCCGGCAGTTCCACCGACATTGTCGGGCGCGTCGTGATACAAAAGCTGTCGGAAATCTGGGGCCAACCGGTGCTTGCGGACAATCGTGCCGGCGCCGGCGGCTCGATCGGCTCGAACGTGGTGGCCAAGGCGGCCCCGGACGGCTACACCCTCCTGGTCAACTCGAGTGCGCATTCGGTCAACCCGGCGATGTATGCCAAGCTGCCTTACGACACGACCAGGGATTTCATCGATATTGTGCCGCTGTCGATCCAGCCCAATGTGCTGGTGGTTGACGCCAGTTCTCCCTACAAATCGGTGGCTGACCTTCTCGCCGCGGCGAGGGCCAAGCCCGGTTCCATCAACTGGGGCCATGCCGGCGTTGGCAGCGGTACGCACCTGAGCACGGAGAAATTCATCGCGGCGGCGAAAATCGACGTCACGCAGATACCGTTCAAGGGGACCCCCGAGGTGATCACCGCCCTGTTCAGCAAGTCGATTGACTGTTACTGGGCGCCGATATCCGCCGCGATGTCCAACATCAAGGCCGGGAAACTGCGCGCCCTTGCAGTGAGCACGCCCAAGCGCAACAGCCAGTTGCCCGATATTCCGACCACCGGCGAGGCGGGGGTGCCCGGCGCTGATTCGCCGCTGTGGTTCGGCCTGTGGGCACCCGCGGGCACGCCGGCCGCCATCGTCGCCAAAATTTCCACCGACACGCGCAAGGCGTTGACCGATCCTGGAGTGCGCGAAAAACTGGCCAACCTTGGCAACGACGTCATGGACATGCCGCCGGATGAATTTGCGCGTTTTGTCCGCAGTGAGATAGCCGAATACGACCGTGTAATCAAGGCCGCCGGAATCAAGCCGCAATAGTTTTCTGTTGTCCGGCGGGCGCTGCGGCATTCCGCCATTCTGATCTTTGCGGTCCATCGCCGGCGAATAGCAGGCGATAGACCGAGAGGGTCGGCGCAGGGCAACCCGCCCGGCTGCACTCACATCTCGAAGTGCCTCTTCACCATGTTTTCCATCAATATGCGGTCATCGCTTTCGGTGTTTTTCGCCAGGCGACTGGCTATATCAACCGCTATCGATTTAAACACTGCCATGACGGACGGATCGAAATGGATTCCGGTGTCTTTTTCAAGTATCGCCATAGCGTCGGCAAACGCCATGGGCGACTTGTAGGGGCGTTTCGAGCAGAGTGCGTCAAACACATCGGCCACGGCAAAAATACGCGCCGCCAGCGGTATGGCCTCACCCTTGAGCTTGCGCGGATAGCCGCTCCCATCCCATTTTTCATGGTGGGCGGCGACGACCGCCCGGGCGCCGTCAAGCCAGCCCAGACCGACGACAATCTGTTCCCCGTGCTCTACGTGGGTACGCATGGTGCTCATTTCTGTCTCGTCCAGCCTGCCGGGCTTGAGCAAGATGGTGTCCGTTATGCCGATTTTTCCGACGTCATGCAGAAAGCTTCCGGCAATCAGGGCCTGCATGTCGTTGCCCTTCATGCCCATGTTTTCGGCTATGCGCGCGGCGATCCAGGCGACGCGGAAATTATGCGCGCCGGTGTCCGAATCGCGCTTGGCGATGGCCCGGCCAAGTGCCTCCATCATATAGATATGCGAGTCCAGCACCTCGCGCGCTTTTCTCGTGCTCTCGGAAAAAAGATGCACCACCACCGGATAAAGCATCGCGCCGCAAAGCAGTGAAGCCAGTCCGACCATGAGTGCCACGGCAAGCGAGTTGGTGTGAATGCGATCGCGCTGCCAGGGCGGGATGATGCGCACGCCCTCAAAGTATCCGGTGATTGGACTTTTTTCATCGGCGACTGATTTTCGGAGCGGGACGAACACACGCAAAACCCAGCGGCCATCGGGAAGCGCGACGCTATCGTAAGTTGCCGTGTCATGCCGGAGAAACGCGTGGTGAGGCAGCTCCGGTTCAAGCTTGTCCCCGTCAGCGGTGCGCGATTCGGCCAGCTTGCCGCCGCTGCTGTCGTAAATCTCCACAATGTCGAACAAGCCGCCTGAAATGGTTTGGGCCGCCGCCGCCGCGTGCGTGAACCTGTCGGCGCCGGCCAGATCCTCGGTGCGATAGTTGCGCAACAGGCGGCCGGATTCTTCTGCTGCGAGGGCAACGATGGCCTTTTCTTCGGCTTGACGCGCTACAAGCCAGGAGGCCGGGCCGGCGACGAGCGCGAGCAAGACGCTGATCGAAGCGATTTGAAAGGCAATTCTTTTATGAAAGGTCTGCATTGTTCCTAACCCCTCTTGAAAATTGGCGCACCTGCGGCGGCTGTCATGGCAGCGCGGCGACCGATGTTTTTCATTTCGGTTGGCAAGAAAAAATGTGCCTGCTCCCGACGTTTCGGCCGGGCTGCCTAGTTATTCAGCCCGGGCACCTGAAGCTTCTACGACTATGCGCCACTTGGCAAGTTCGCCGGCCATGAATTTTCCGAACTCTTCCGGGGTGCTGCCCACCGGTTCGGCACCCTGGCTGATGATCTGGTTACGCAGTTCCGGAACAGCCAGCGCGGCGGCGAGGGTTTGCTGCAGCCTGGCCAGGACTTCCTTTGGCGTACCCGCCGGCGCGAGCACGCCGTGCCAGGACGCGCCGATCAGGGTCGGCATGCCGGCTTCGGCCGAGGTGGGCACTTCGGGTAGCAGCGGCGAGCGCGTGTTGGCGGTGATGACCACGGCCTTCAGGCGGCCGGCTTTCACATGCGGCAAAAACGCCGGGATGGTGTTGAAGGCCAGTTGCACGCGGCCGGCCATCATTTCCGGCAGTGCCTGCGCGACGCCCTTGTAAGGCACATGCACGATGTCTATGCCGGCCTGGCTTTTGTACATCTCGCCGATAAGGTGCAAGCCGCTGCCCACGCCGGTGGAGCCGAAGTTGAGTTTGCCCGGGTTGGCCCTGGCGTAGGCGGTGACTTCAGCCAGGGTATTGGCCGGCAGCACCGGGCTGGTGAACAGCACAAAAGGCAGGTTGGCGATTTGCGACACCGGCGCGAAATCCTTCACCACGTCGTAGCCGAGTTTCTTGTAAAGGCTCGGCCCGATGGCGAGCGGCCCGACATTGCCCCACAGCAGGGTGTAGCCGTCATTCGGCGCTTTCGCTGCGGCCTCGGTGCCTATGGTGCCGCCGGCGCCGCCGCGGTTGTCCACGACAATGGGCTGGCCCAGCGCCGCCGACCAGTGCTGCGCGGTAAGGCGCGCCACCGAGTCGATGGATTCGCCCGCCGGATAGGGCACGATCAGGCGAATCGGCTTGTTCGGAAAGCCCTGGCTTTGCGCCGGGGCGCCGCCCACCATGCAGGACAACGCCAGCAGTGATACCAGCAGCCTGTTGATATTCATTCTCAGCCTCCGCTTCTTACACTTTTACATTGAGGTTCGCCGCCAGCCAGTCGCCGATGTAGTCAATGCCCAGTTGGCGGTTGTCGACCTGGCAGTGCTCCGAGCCGGTCTCCTCGGGTTTGAAAATCTTCAGCGTCTTGTTTTTCGAGCCGACCTCGGTATAGAGTTTGTGCGCGGCGGACACCGGCACCACGCGGTCGTTCTCGCCGTGGGTCACCAGCACCGGGCAGCTGATCTTGCCGGCGAGGCCTTCGAGCGAAAAAGTGCGGGCGCGTTCGAGCGCCGCGTCCGAATCGGACATGCCCAGGATCCACTGGAACTGGAAATTCGACTGCGCGCTTTTTTTCGGGTCGGAGGCGAGCTGCGCCTTGATGTTCGACTGCCAGGCGTGCAAGTCCCAGTGCAGCGCACCCAATGCCACGCAGGCGGCGTAGCGACGCTCGATGGCGGCGATGCGCGGCGCGTAATAGCCGCCAAAGCTGTAGCCCATGATGGCGACGCGTTTGGCGTCTACGTCCTTGCGCGCGGCGACAAATTCGTAGGCGGCGGTGCCGGCCACTTCGTAGTCGGGGCGGGCGTAGATCTGGCGCAGGCGCAGCGACTCGCCCTGGCCGGGGCCGTCAATGGCGAGGGTGTTGAAACCGCGCCTGGCGAACTCGACTCCGGCAAACAGCACGCTCATTTCCTTGCAGTTGTCCATGCCGTCAAACAACACCACCGTCGGGGCGGGGCCGCTGACGCCCTGGGCTTTCATGAAATAAGCCGGCAGTGTCTTGCCCTCGTAGGGCACCTCGACAATTTCCATGTCCGGGTAGCGGCGCTTCAATCCCTCTTGTGAGCAGCGCAGCGCCTTGCGGTAAATGGCGGTTTTTTCCTCGCCGAGGGGCACAAAGCGCTCACCCGTGTAGTAATAGTTGCCGGCGCGCAAGTACTGGTTGCCGGCGGTGGCGTTGTTTCCGGCCGCAGCCGCCTCGTCGCCGAGTTTTTCCACCATTGCGGCGACCTTGCACCATTCCTCGCCCCATGCCGCCGCTTCGCCCTCGCGTTCGCGCAGGCGCGCGCACACCAGTTCTATCTCGCCAAGGGACACCGCGCCGTATGGCGCCATGCCCTTGCATACCAGGGTCGCGTTCGACCACATCAGGTTGCCGGGGAAGTGTTCGGTCCAGGTGTTGTGTGCTGCCATTGCAATACGCTCCTTGGGATGGGCCGCGGTGTGCGGCCGTGCTTATTCGGGTTTGATGCCGCTCGCCTTGATGACTCCGGTCCAGCGTCGCGTGTCGTCGCGCAAAAAAGCGGCGAATTCTTCGGGTGTGAAATTCGACGCCTCGGCGCCCTGGGCGCCGAGCTTTTCCCTGACGTCGGGGGCGGCGAGGGCGCGCACGACGTCCTCGCGCAGGGTGTTGATCACTTCGCGGCTGGTGCCCTTGGGCACGGCGAAGCCGAACCAGTTGGTGGTGACGTAATTGGGCACGCCCGCCTCGACCGCCGTCGGCACGCCGGGAAAGGCCGCAGAGCGCTGCGCCGTGGTCACCGCCAGCGCGCGCGCCTTGCCGCCCCGGACCGGCCCGAGCGCCGTCGGTGAGGCGGCGATGATCAGGTCGACGAATCCGGCCTGCAGTGCGACGCTCGCATCGCTCATGCCCTTGTAGGGGATGTGCGTGAGATTGATTTGCGCCTCATGCTTGAACAGTTCGCTGACCACCTGTATGACGCTGCCGACCCCGGCCGAGCCGTAGTTGAGCTTGCCCGGGTTGGCACGCGCCGCGGCGATCAGCGCCGGCAGGCTGGTCAGCTTGGATTCGCTGTTGACGATGATGACAAAGGGCGTCTGCGCAATCATCGCCGTCGGCACCAGGTCGGTGGCAACGTCCCAGGGCAGGCTGGCATAAAGCCCGGGTAGCATCGGGTAGGTGGCGTCGATGAGCGCGATGGTGGCGCCATCGGGCGCCGCCTTGGCCGCGGCCTCCCAGGCGATGCGGCCGCCGGCGCCGGTGCGGTTCTCGACGACAAAGGCCTTGCCCGTCTGCTCGGTGATTTTTTGCGCGACGATGCGCGTATAGGTGTCGCTTGCGCCGCCGGCGGCAAAGGGCACCAGGATGCGCGTCGGGCGGGCGCTGCCCTGTGCCGCCACGCCGGCGCTGAGGAGTCCGAGAATGGCGGCAAGCAGCAGTCGGCGCATGGTTATCTTTCGTTTATCGTTCAGGGTTTGACGAGCGGCCATTTGGTGATGTCGAAATCATCCGGCATCACGACGTGGGCGAAACCGCGGATGTCGCGCAGCGAACGCGTGATATGGCCCTTGCCGGTGGCATCGTCGGCGAAAATCATGTCGCCGGGCCGGCAGACGGTGCGATGGCCTTCACTGGTCTCCAGTTCGAGGATGCCCGAGGTGAGGAATATCAGCTGGCGGCGCGGCGCGGTGTGGTAGTCCTGCACATGGCCTTGTGGGGTCTCGCGAAAGAAAATCTCTTTTGCCGCAAAGGTGGGGGACATCGGCCGTGCATCGCCGGTCATCGGCACTTCGCGGATTTCAATGGCCGAGTCGCCCGAGGGCTTGGTGAATATCCTGAATACGCGCATGTGGGTGCAACCGTGTCGATTTGGGTCGGCCGATGTTACTGCATATTGCCGGCGCACGCGCCATTTGGGCGGCGGGGCGGTACACTGGCGCTGTTTTTAAAAAATGGAGTGTTTTGATGAAGCGTTTCCCCCTTGCCGGCGTAGTTGCGCTGGCCGCTTTGCTGCTGTGCGGTCCGGCTGCGGCGCAGTCGCCCGCCTTCCCCAACCATCCGGTACGCATCGTCGTCGGCTTCCCCTCCGGCAGCCTGCTCGACATCATCGCCCGCGCCATCGGCGAGGAGTTGCGCAAGGGCTGGGGCCAGGCGGTGCTGGTCGAGAACAAGCCCGGCGCCGATTCCATCATCGCGGCCGACGCGGTGGCCAAGGCGGCGCCCGACGGACACACGATTTTTCTCGGCACCCTCGGCGCGCTGGGATTAAATCCACACCTCTACCAGAGCCTGCCCTACGACCCGGCAAAGGACTTCACCGGCGTGACCTTTGTCGCCGACAGTCCCTTTGCGCTGGCGGTGACCCCGGACTTGCCGGCCAAAAACGTGCAGGAGTTGATCGCCCTTGCCAAGGCCTCGCCGGGCAAGCTCAACTACGCCTCGGGCGCGAGCTTCGCGCAAATGCTCGGCGAGGCTTTCAAGCGCCGCACCGACACCGACATCACGCTCATTCCCTACAAGGGTGTGCAGCCGGCGGTGACCGACCTCATCAGCGGCCGGGTGCAGGTGATATTCGCCGACGTGCCGAGCATCGTCCCCGCCTACAAGGGCGGCAAGGCGCGCATTCTTGCGGTCAGCGGTGCGCGCCGCTCATCGCTGGTGCCCGAAGCCCCGACCATTGCCGAGGCCGGTGTGGCGGGTTACGAGTATTCGACCTGGTATGCCTTTGTCGCGCCGGCGGCGACGCCAAAAGACATTGTTGAAAAGCTGGGTGCCGCCATCAATGCCGTGATGGCGGCGCCGGAAATGAAGCAGCGCTTTCTCGGCCTCGGCCTGGAGGCGCGCGGCTCGCGGCCCGACTACGTGAGCCAGCTTATCAAGGACGAAATCGTGCGCTGGGGCCCCATCGTCAAGGCCGCCGGCATCAAGCCGCAATAATTAATATGGGGGCAGCATGAACAAACTGCTTGAAAAAGCGAAGGAAGAATTGGGCAAGCTCCTGCCGCCGACAATTTTCTTTTTCCTCGCACTGCATCTTGTGGCCTTGTTCCGCTTGCTGATGCTCAAGGCTGCCGGCATTGCACCCGGCACCCCGTTGTCCATTGCCGTGGCTGCGCTGATCATGGGCAAGGCGGTGCTGCTTGCCGACATGCTGCCCTTTATCAATCGCTACCCCGACCGGCCGTTGGCATACAACATTGCCTGGAAGACCGCGATCTATGTGCTGGTGGCGCTGCTGATCCACTATCTCGAGCGCCTCATCGGCTTTTGGCGCGAGGTTGGTGGTTTTTCCGCCGCGAACGAGAAGTTGCTGGCCGAGATTGTCTGGCCGCATTTCTGGGCCATCCAGTTGCTGCTGTTTCTGCTCATATTCATGTATTGCTCGCTGCACGAACTCATTCGCGTAATCGGCAAGGACAAGGCGCGGCAAATGTTTTTCGGGCCGCTGCCACCCGTCTGCTAGCCGCGGGCGGTATTCGTTCCTGCCATCAGTGCGTGAAGTCGGATGCCGGTCTCACCCGGGTATTCCTCCAGAGCGTTGTGCCGATAGCCGGTGGCAAGCCGTGGCGCTGCTCGTTTTTGCGCTCAACGCCCTCTTGAGTTGCGCAGGTGCGGATTGAGCTTGTCGATATCAGCCTGCACCTGTTCGCGCGTACGCTCGTACACCATCTCGCGCCCCATCGCGCTGCCGGCGTAGGACAGTGCGTTGCGGGTGGGCTTGAGGTCGCACTTGACGCTGTGCACGCCCGCACCGAGCACGATCTGTATCAGGTCGGCGCGTTTGTCGAACACCACCACATCCATGAATTTTCCGGTGTCGGTGATTTTTACCTTGATCGTTTCGTCGCTCATGGGTTTTAGCTCCGGTGGTCGGCAACAGTGTATGCAAAAAAGGCGCCGCAAGCCCGCTTGGCGGCCCAAGGTCACGGGCTGGGGTCGCCGCCAAAGAAATTGGTTTGCCGATGACCGGAGTGCAATTATACTTTGCCTCCTTGCGAGATGGCTCGACAACGCCGCCACGC
This sequence comes from Bordetella parapertussis, assembly GCA_945861875.1. GTDB lineage: Bacteria > Pseudomonadota > Gammaproteobacteria > Burkholderiales > SG8-39 > CAITSH01. The sequence continues at coordinate 16,998 of CAMAWC010000010.1, read as the reverse complement.
GTGTGTTCATGAGGTTTTAGGGAGTCTGGCATTGTCAGCAATTACAGACAAAAAATCCGCAACTGCGCGTATCGCGGCCGACGTGGGTGGCACTTTCACCGATATCGCCATATTTGACGAAGCGCTCGGATCAATCCGCCTTGGCAAGACGCTGACAACCACGGCGCGCCTGGTCGAGGGCATCAGTGACGGGGTGCGCAAGTCCGGAGGAAGCTTCGCCCAGGCCAACCTTTTCCTGCACGGCACCACTGTGGCGATCAATACCCTGATCGAGCGTAACGGCGCGCGCACCGCATTGGTGACGACGCGCGGCTTTCGCGATATTTACGAAATCGGCCGCATCAACCGGCCAGAGGCCTACAACCTGTTTTTCCAGAAGCACCGGCCGCTGGTGGAGCGCGCACTGCGCTTCGAGGTCGACGAACGCATGATGAGTTCGGGCGCGGTGCGAACGGCGCTGAGCGAGGCCGAGCTGGAGCGCGTGGCGGTGCTGCTCGAAGCCGAGAAAATCGAGGCGCTGGCAATACTGTTTTTGCACTCCTATTGCAACCCGGCGCATGAAATCCAGGCGCGGGAATTCTTCGAACGCCGGTTCCCGGGGCTGTATATAACCGCCTCGCACGAACTGTCGCAGGAATATCGCGAGTTCGAGCGCACCTCGACGGTGGTGGCCAATGCCTATGTCGGGCCGCGCGTACGCAGCTATCTGGGCGAAATCGTCGAACACCTTGAAGCGCAGCAATTTCACGGCAGTTTTTTAATCGTACAGTCCACCGGCGGTTTGTACGATGTGCGCCGCGCCCAGCGCGAGAGCATTCGCATGCTCGAGTCCGGGCCGGCGGCCGGGGTGATCGGCACCCGGGAGTTGTGCCGCAGCATCGGCTTGAGCGGCGCCATTGCATTTGACATGGGCGGCACCACCGCAAAGTCCGGCGTCATCCTGGGTGGCGATGTGCTGATGACCTCCAACTCGATGATCGGCGGTTACAACGAGGGCCTGCCGGTGCAAATTCCGATGATCGACATCCAGGAAGTTGGCACCGGCGGCGGCAGCATCGCCCGGCTCGGTCCGGCGCGTTCGCTGCGTGTCGGTCCGCAAAGCGCCGGTTCCACGCCGGGGCCGGTCTGTTACGGCGGCGGCGGAACCGAGCCGACTGTGACCGACGCCAACCTGCTGCTCGGCCGGCTGTCGGCGGAGCGTTTTCTTGGCGGCGACATGCGTCTTGATCTGGCCGCGGCGCGCCGTGTGCTGCAGGAAAAACTGGCCGACCCGCTTGGCCTCAGCGTTGAAGAGGCGGCCAACGGCGTGATCCGCATCGCCGCCTCGAGCATGTCCAACGTGGTCAAGCGCGTCACCACCGAGCGCGGCCTGGATGCGCGTGATTTTCCGATGGTGGCCTTTGGCGGCGCCGGCCCGCTGCATGCGGTGCTGGTGGCGCGCGAGTTGCAGATCAGGCAGGTGATCATTCCCAATGCGCCGGGACATTTTTCCGCCTTCGGCATGCTGGTCGCCGATTTGCGCCGCGACTATGTCAAGACGCTGTTCATGTCTTTGCGAAGCCTTGACTTTGCGCGCATGGAGGCAATTTATGGCGAAATGGAAGGCGAAGGCGAGACGGACCTCAAGCGCGGCTCGACCAGCGTCGGCGCGCTCGAGCGCCGTCGTGCGCTGGACATGCGTTATGTCGGCCAGGAACACGCAGTGACGGTCGATGTGCCGATGAGCGCGTTCCAGACGCGCGATGTCGAGCTCATCAAGCGCGCGTTTGATGCGGTGCATGTGCAACGCTACGGCTATTGCTCGAGCACCGAAGCGGCCGAGATCGTCAGCATCCGCACTTCGGTCTCCGGACACATGCCCAAACCGGCCACCATCGCGATCGGCGTCGGCGCGGCCCGACCGGTGGCGCTGCCGACGGTGCGGCCGGTGTATTTTTCCGCCGCCGAGGACTGGCGCGATACGCCGGTGTTTGCGCGCAATCAGCTGCTGGCGGGCAATCGCATCGAGGGCCCGGCGTTGATCGAGGAATATGCATCCACCACCGTGGTGCTGCCGGGCGACCGGCTGAGCGTCGATGGCGGTGGCAACCTGTTGATAGAGGTGGGCAATGACGGCGAATAGCCAATCGGGCGCGGTGCGTAAATCAGATCCGGTGGTGACCGAGATCATCCGTAACGGGATGTTCGCGGCGACCGAGGAAATGAAGTCCAACCTGATGCGCACCGCCTACAACATGATCATCTACGAGGCGCTCGACTTCACCGTGGGGCTGTTCGATCGCGCCGGCAACACGGTGTCGATCGGCATCGGTCTGCCGATGTTCATTCGCGGTATGAGCAACACCGTCAAGCGCATGATCGGCCATTTCGGTTACGCGGGCATCGAGCCCGGTGACGTGCTGCTCACCAATGACGCCTATATCACCGGCAGCCACCTCAATCATATGACCTTCGTGGTGCCGGTGTTTTACGATGGCGCCATCGTCGGCTTTTCCGCCTGCATGGCGCACTGGGTCGATATCGGCGGCACCCTCGGTGGCATGACCCTGGATATTTTTTCAGAGGGGCTGCAAATGCCCATCGTCAAGGCCTATCGCGGCGGCGTCGAAAATGACGACGTGTTTCGCATCATCGAAATGAACGTGCGCATCCCCGAGCGTGCCATGGGTGATTTGCGCGCCCAGATTGCCGCGGTAAACACCGGCGAGCGGCGCTTTCAGGAGATGCTGAAAAAATACGGCTGCGCCGCGGTACTCAATGCCATCGAGTCGATATTTGACCAAAGCGAGGCGGCGGCGCGCGAGGCGGTGCGCGCCATTCCCGATGGCGAATATCTGGCCGAATCGTTCATGGACGACGATGGCGTCGAGACGGGCAAGCGCGTACCCATTCGCGTCAAGGTCACGGTCAGCGGTGAGGCCATGACCATCGACCTCACCGATGTCAGCGACCAGGTGCGCGGTTTTTACAATTCCGGCGAAGCAGCCGGCATGGCGTGTGCCCAAGTGGCGTTCAAGTGCCTCACTGCAGCGGGCGAACTGCCGATCAACGACGGCTGTTTCCGGCCGCTGACGGTGATCCTGCCCCAGGGCAAGGTCATCAACGCGCGCCGCCCGGCGCCGATGCGCTGGTGGATGACTTTTCCGATGACCGTGGTTGACACTGTATTCAAGGCGCTTGCACCGGCGATTCCGGACAAGGTCATCGCCGGACACCATGCAGATCTGGTAATCGCGATGGTGCACGGTCGCAATCCGCGCGACAACAAACTGTTTCTTTATCTGGGCGGGCTGATCGGCGGCGGCTGGGGCGCCAAGCACAACCAGGACGGGATGTGCGCCACGGTGGCGATCAACGACGGCGACACCCATAACGGGCCGTCCGAGCAGGTCGAGGTCAAATATCCGTTGTTGATCGAAAGTTACGCCTTGCGCCAGGATTCTGGCGGCGCCGGCCGGCAGCGCGGCGGCCTTGGCGCCGAACAGGTGGTGCGGGTGCTCTCGGACATCATGTTCGACACCCAGATCGAACGCGTCGAGTGCCGCCCATGGGGCTTGTTCGGCGGTCTTTCCGCCCTCGGTAACGAGGTCGCACTCAAGCGCCACGGCAAGGCCGAGACTGTCTATGCCACCGGCAAGGTATTCTCGCAGTTGCTCCGGGCCGAGGATGTCTGGACGCTGCGCTCGGGCGGGGGTGGCGGATTTGGTTCGCCGCTCGAGCGCAATCTTGGCGATATCGAGGACGATGTGCGCAACGAATATATATCGCCGGCTGCGGCACGGGAGCATTATGGCGCGGTGATTGACGCCAAGACACTGCGCGCCGATGTCGGCGCCTCGCAGGCGCTGCGCGAGGTCATGCGCGCCCAGGGCCTGCCGCAGGACCAGCCGCTGACCAGCGTGGCGCGTGGCACCGGGGTGGCGGTGCAGCCGCCGCCGCGCCTGCGCCTGCTCACGGGCAAGGCGCGGGTGATGAACGACGAAGCGCGCGCGGCCGGACTGCTGGCCGAGCGCTGCTGCAGCTGATTGCCCTGTTAGCAGGTAAGATTGGCCGCAGGAACATTGTCTTTTAACAAGGAGACTGCAATGCCACGCCACACTGGTTTTGTGCCGCACGGTGTCATTCCTGCGGTGCTGCTGCCCTTTAATGACGACCTGTCGATTGACGAGGGCAGCTATCGCGCGCACTTGCGCGATGTCGCCGCGGTGCCCGGGTTGAGTGCCGTCACCACCAACGCCCATTCGACCGAAGTGGCCTCGGGCACCGTCGACGACCAAAAGCGCGTGCTGGCCATCACCCAGGACGAAATCGGCAGCCGCCTGCCCATTGTCAACGGCATTTATGCCGACGGCAGCATGGAGGCGCAGCGCCTGGCAAAAATGGCGCACGAGGGTGGCGCTTCGGCGCTGCTGGTATTCCCGCCGGGCGTTTATGCCTTCGGCCAGCGCCCGGAAATGGCCATCGAGCACTTCAAGCGCATTGCCGCGGTCACCGACCTGCCCCTGATCGCGTTCCAGTATCCGGCCAGCGGCAGCCTCGGTTACCCGCTGCCGACGCTGCTTAAAATTCTTGAGACGGTGCCGACGGTGCGCGCCATCAAGGACTGGTGCGGCAATGCGCAATTGCAGGACCGGCAGATTCGCGCCCTGCAAACGCGCACCCCGCCGGTCAACGTGCTCACCACCCACAGCGCATGGCTGTTCAGCTCACTGGTGCTCGGCTGCAACGGCCTGTTGTCGGGCAGTGGTTCGGTCATTGCGGACCTGCAGGCGCAGCTGTTTCGCGCGGTCCAGGCCAAGGACCTCGCCGCGGCACAGCGCATTCACGACAGTATCTACCACACCGCCGAAGTGTTTTACGCCGATCCGCCGGTCGACATGCACAACCGCATGAAAGAGGCGCTGGTGTTGCTCGGGAAATTGCCGCGCGCGGTGGTGCGCCCGCCACTGGTGAAAATCCCGGCCGCTGAAATCGAACGCATCCGCCTGGCGCTGATTGCCGCCGGGCTGTTGGGCCGGGACGGAGCGGTGCGCCGCGCGGCCTGAATACGCAGGAACGGAAAAAGCAACAATAAAGATGACAACTTGATACCCCGGTATTTGAGACCCAAGGAGCTGAGATGAACATCAATATGAAAGCGGCAGTTGTGGCGGTCAGTGCAGCCATCGGCATTAGCGCGGGCATGGCAACGGACGACGCCCGGGCGCAGGCGGGTGCGCCGATCAAGGTCGGTTTTGTCACCGAGCTGACCGGCCCGTGGACTTTTTTCGGCACCAGTTGCGTTGCCGGACTGAAATTCGCCACCGACGAGATCAACAAGGCGGGAGGGGCGCTGGGCCGGCCGCTCGAATTTGTGATTCAGGACAACCAGACCAACCCGTCAGCCGCAGTGGCCGCGTCGCGCAATCTGGATGTCAATGACAAGGTGGTGGCGCTGAGCGGGCCGACCAGTTCGGACACGGCGCTGGCCATGTATGGCTATGCCGAGCAGCAAAAGCTGCCCTTCCTCGTGCCGGTGGCGGCGTTTCCGCAACTGACCAAGCCGGGGACCAAGTACACGTTTCGCATCGAGCCGAACGCTGCGGGCTGGGGCTATTCGATTGCCAAGTTTCTCGAGCAGCGCAAGCCCGGCGCCAAAACCGCACTGATGTACTCCGATGCGGCGCTGATGCGCGCCATCGTCGCAGGCTTCAAATACCAGGCGCCGCGCTCCAAGCTCAACATCGTCGCCGACATCCTTTTTCCCCAGGGCTCGAGCGACGCCACGGTGCAGGCGGCGCAGGTCAAGGCGGCCAATCCCGATTATGTGATCGTCATCGGCGCCGGCGCCTTCGACAACGTGTTGACCAACCAGTTGCTCGATCTTGGCGTCAAGCCCGAGCAGATCATCCACCCCTACGGCATCACCAGCCAGGTATTCGGCTGGGGCCAGCGCAGCGCGGGTTCGATCTACGGCACTTTTTTCGACATCGGCCTGGACACACTGACCAAGGAAGGCAAGGACTTCATCAGCCGCTTTGACAGTGCCAACAGCCGGCCGCCTTCTTATGTCGAGAACTACTGCTACAACACGCCCTATATTTTCAAGGAGGCGCTGCAAAACGCCGGTTCTGCCGATCGCGAAAAACTGCGTGATGCCCTGTCCAAATTGAAGACCCGCGAGCTGACCAGCGGCGTGCCGATCGAGTTCGATAAAAACGGTGCGCGCAAGGAGTACATGTACTTCATGCAAATCGTTTCGGTTGACGGCAAACGCACTTACAAGTCGAAGCAGATTTTTTACAACGAATGGGATGCCGAAGTCATCCCGGTCTACGATCTGGTCAAGTAGGTGTCTGACGCAACACTACTGATCCTCGCCTCGACGATATCAACCGGCCTGATTCTCGGCGCGATTTTCGCGCTGGTGGCGGCCGGGGTCACCATTGTCTACGGTTGCGTCTGGCTGCCCAACGCCAGCAACGGCCAGTTTTTCCTGCTCGCCGCGCTCGCAGCCTGGAGCCTGACCGGAGCCGGCTGGGGCAGTGCGCTGGCGATAATTGCCGTGCTGGCGCTTGGCATCGTGTTGTCGCTGCTGCTCGAGTGGGTGCTGATACGGCGGCTGTACGATGTGGCCAACCGCAACGTCGCCTACTTCGTTGTCACCCTCGGCCTGACGCAGATCATGTCGGGGATTTTTTCCATGACCTACGGGCGCTGGAGCGACCAGTTCACGCTGCCGCCGATCGTCGCCGGCATCACCATGATCGGCCCCTTCCCGATGCCCAACAACCGCATTGCGGTGCTGGTCATCGCCTTTGGCGTGCTGGCCGCATTGTTTGCGCTGCTGCGCTACCACCGCTACGGTCGCGCCCTGCGTGCGGTGTTCCAGAACCGCGAGGCGGCCGCGTTGCGCGGGGTCGATGTGCGCGGCATTTACAAGCTGTCCTTTTTGCTCGGATCGTCGATCATTTTTCTCGGTGGCCTGCTGTTCGCACTTGCCTATAGTTTCGATCTGACCGTCGCCTGGACCATGTCGGTGACCGCTTTTGCCATCATGATCGTCGGCGGACCCGGTTCGGTGGTCGGCGCGCTTGCGGTCGGTCTGGTGTTCGGTTTTACCCAGGCCATCGTCAGTATTTTCGCCAGTCCGACCGCAGCGACTTTTTCCTATCTCGCGGCGATGCTGGCGATCCTTTTGTTCAGACCGACCGGACTGTTCAGCAAATGAACGCACGCCACCTGAACGTGCGCCACATGGGCATTGCGCTGGCCATACTGGCTCTGGCGCTGCCATTTGTGCTGGAGGGAAACCGCTTTCTCGCGTTTGTCTTTGGCATGGTCATGATCAACGTGCTCTGGGCGAGCGGCATGAACCTGCTCTACGGCTATGTCGGGCTGATGCCGCTGATGTTCGCCGGCATAGCGGGTATTGCCGCCTATGCCATGATTTACCTGACGCGCAGCTTCGGTTGGTCGTTCTGGCTTGCCATGCCGGCCGCCTCATTTGGCGCGGCGCTGATCGGCGTGTTGCTGGGCCTGCCATCGCTGCGCTTGAAGGGTTTTTACTTCACGCTGTGTTCTCTGGTGATTCAGACGGTGCTGACGCTGGCTTTCATATTTTTCCCCCACTTCACCAACGGCGATACCGGTCTCAACCAGATTGTTCCGCCCGAGTGGTTCAACGCCGCGCCGCTGTCCGGCCTGTGGTTTGACCTGGTTCTGGCGATTTTCGCCGTCGCGGGCGTGGCGTTTTGCGCCTGGCTTGTGCCTACGCGCCTGGGCCAGCGCTTTATCGCCATTCGCGAAGACGATGTGCTGGCGGCGGTGCTGGGCATCAACGTGGTGAGGAACAAGATCATCGCGTTTTTTCTGGTGTCGCTATACGCCTCCATCGGCGGCTGTTTTTACGCCACCTATGTCGGCTTCATCTCCCCGCGCGCCTTTGATGTGCTGACCTCGCTCAATATCTGGTTGTTTGTCGCATTTGGCGGCCGCGGCACCATCATCGGCCCGATTATTGGCGCGGTCATTCTCGCGCCGATCCCGTTTTTGCTGCAGGAACTTCAGGCATTCAAGGATGTGCTCTCGGGGGTGCTGATCATCGTCGTCACGCTGGTCCTGCCAGGGGGCATTTACGGCGAATTGCTGCGCCGCCGTGCGCTGCGGCGCGAGGCGGCAGCGGCGCAGGTGCAGCCACAGACTGGCAGTAGCGCGGGGCCGCGCGCATGAGTCTTCTCGAGGTCAAGGCACTGAGCAAGCACTTTGGCGGTGTCATTGCGCTCAAGAATGTCGATGTGCACATGCAGGCGGGTGAAACGCTGGGCATGATCGGCCCCAATGGCTCGGGCAAAACCACTTTCGTCAATATTGTCAGCGGGCAGTTGCGCGCCGACAGCGGCGCCATGCGTTTTGACGGCCACGACACGCGCGGCCGGCAGCCGCATCAGCTGGCGCGTCTGGGCCTGACGCGAAGCTATCAGGCGGTGCGCGTCTTCGCCGGCTTGAGCGTGCAAAAAAATATCGACACCGCCTGCCTGCTGCTGGCCGGGGAGGGCCTGGCGCGCACGCAATTGCAGGAGCTTACCGAGTGGTTGCGCCTCGATCTGGCGCTGGCCAAGTCGGCCGGCAGTCTGACGCTGTTCGAGCAGCGCAGGCTCGAATTGCTGATGCGCCTGGCGCAGCGACCCAAACTGATCATGCTCGACGAGCCGGTCGGCGGGCTTGCCGTGACCGAGGTGCGCGAAATGATCCTGTTGCTGCAACAGTTGAAGGCGCGCTGCTCCATTTTTGTCATCGAACACACCATGCGCGTGATCCGCGAACTGGCCGACCGCGTGGTCGTGCTGATGGCGGGCGAGAAAATAGCCGATGGGCCGCCGGCTGAAATTTTGCGCGACCAACGCGTTATCGAACATTATCTTGGCACCGTCCATGCTTGAAGTCGAGAATCTCACGGTGCGCTATGGCCCGTTTCTCGCACTCGACGGCATTAGCGTCAACGTCGAGCAGGGCGAGATCGTCGGCCTCATCGGCCCCAACGGCGCCGGCAAGAGTTCTTTGGCGCGCGCCATTGGCGGCCTTGTCGCGCCCGCGGGCGGCTCGATCCGTTTTCTTGGCGAATCGCTCGATGGCGTGCCGGCCCACCGGCGCATCACCCGCGGCCTGTCGCTGGTGCCCGAAGGGCGCGGCCTGTTTGCGCAAATGTCGGTCGAGGAAAACCTGCTGATGGGTGGCTACACGCTGCCCTCCAGGGCGCGCATCGACGCGGCGATGGAGCGCTGTTTCGAGTTGTTTCCGGTATTGAAAATACGCCGCCGGCAGATTGCCGCAACACTATCGGGCGGACAGCAGCAAATGGTGGCGGTGGCGGTCGGATTGATGGCCGAACCGAAGCTGTGCATATTCGACGAGCCCTCGCTTGGCCTCGCGCCTATCATCATCGAGCAAATCGGCGTGTCGCTGCAGGCGATGCGCAAGCTGGGCATGACAGTCTTGCTGATCGAGCAAAACTCCAGGCTGACCAGCGCGGTAGCCGACCGTATCTATATCATCGCCGCCGGCAGCATCCGATTTCACGACAAGCCCGAAGCATTGATGCAAAACCCGGAGGTCCTGGAGACTTTTCTCAGCGCCTGAATGCTGTTGCGGTCCGCCCGGTTGTCGGTTTGTTTTGTGAGTTCATCGCGGCCTGGCTTGCGGGATTAGATTGTGTTTCTGCCGGGCGGCAGTCAAAGACGTCAAATGGAAAAACCATGACACCGATTATTGATTCGCATCACCACATCTGGCGCCAGACCGATCTGCCGTGGCTGCGCGGTCCGATGCTGCCGCGCATTTTCGGTCCCTATGAGCCGATGCGGCGTGACTATCCCATCGAGGAGTTCCTGACCGACATTGCCGCCTCGGGGGTCGTGGGCTCGGTCTATGTGCAAGCCAATTGGGCAAAGGAGCAGGCGGTTGAAGAGGTGGCGTGGGTGCAGTCGGTCGCCGACACCCATGGCTGGCCGCAGGCGATTGTCGGCTACGTCGACCTTCTGGGCGATGACGCGCGGAACGTGCTCAAGCGCCAGGCGGCGTTTCCCCTCATGCGCGGAGCGCGCATGCAGATCCACTGGCACGAAAACCCTCTTTACCGCTTCGCCTCCGCGCCCGACCTTACGGCGCATCCGCGCCTGCGTGAAAATATCCGCGCGCTGGCCGAGCACGGGTTCACCTTCGACCTGCAGGTTTTCACCGCACAGATGGCCGGCGCGGCACAACTTGCGGCGGCCAACCGCGACATCACTTTCGTACTGCAGCACGCCGGCATGCTCGAGGACCTGTCGGCCGCCGGCATCGCCGCCTGGCGTGAGGGTATGCGCCGACTTGCCGGTGAACCGAACATCGTCGCCAAGTTGTCCGGTTTTGGCACCTTTATCCACCGTAACGACCCGGCTCATATCGCGTTCATGGTTGCCGAGACGATCGCTTTGTTTGGTGCCGAGCGCTGCATGTTCGGCAGCAACTTTCCGATTGAAAAGCTGTGGACCTCCTACGACGGCCTGGTCAGCGCCTACCGTAAGGCCCTCGCCACCCTGCCGGCCGAGGTGCAGCATAAGGTGCTCAATGCCAATGCCGCGCGGATCTACCGGCTGGCTGCGCGCCAATAGCAGCTCAATTCACGGCAGCCGAAGCACTGATGCGGTTCACACTGAAAAGAGGAGGCAGCACAACATGATCAAATCGTCCCACTTTCGCCGTGCCTTGTTTGGCTTTGCCGTCCTTGCGCTGGGTGTAAGTGCGCTGCCGGTGCCGGCGTATGCCCAGGCGCAGGCAAAGACCGTGCTACGCATTTCCACCCCGGCGGTGCCCGACGACTGGCATGCCAAAATGTGGACGGTATTCAAGGACAACCTGGAAAAAAGCGCACCGGGTGAGTTCGACGTGCAAATCCACCTCAATGCCTCCTTGTTCAAGCAGGGCGCGGAACCTGCGGCCATGGCGCGCGGCAACCTCGAACTCACCTCAATCTCGGCCTTTGACATCGCCAAGCTGGTGCCTGAATTTTCGATTTTCACCGCCGGCTACATCGTGCGCGACCCGGCGCAGCAGCAAAAAATATTCAACGGCCCGATCGGCGCCGAGTTGTTCAAGCTGGTGGCCGAGAAGATGGACGTCACGCCGCTCTCGACCGCCTACCTTGGCACGCGCCAGCTCAATCTGCGTGATGTGAGGAAGGTCGTGACGCCGGCAGATCTCAAGGGCGTCAAGCTGCGCATGCCCGGCTCGAAGGAGTGGCTGTTCCTTGGCGAGGCGCTGGGCGCCACCGCAACGCCGCTGGCCTTTGGCGAGGTCTACCTCGGTCTCAAGACCGGCACCATAGACGGCCAGGACAACCCCCTGCCCTCGGTGCGCGCGGCCAAGTTCTACGAGGTGACCAAACAAATTGTGCTTACCGGTCACCTCGTTGACAGCCTGTTCATCGCCATATCGAACAAGAGTTTCAATGCCATGACTGCGGCGCAAAAACAAAAAGTCGCGGCTGCGGCGCAGGCGGCTGCAGCCTGGAACAACGACAACCGCATCAGGGAAGAATCGCAACTGGTGGAGTTTTTCAAAAAAGAGGGCTTGCAGGTGACCGCGCCCGATGTCGAGGCGTTTCGCAAGGTGGTGCAGGCGGCCTACCAGAACTCCGACTACGCCAAGGTCTGGCCAAAGGGCCTGCTTGAGCGCATCAACGCGACGCGTTGAGCATGCGCCGGCTCAAAAGCGCCGCCAACGCCGCTGTTAACTCTATTGGTGGCGGCCTGTTCCTGACGCTGTTCGCGGTTTTCATCATCCAGATAACCGCGCGTTTTGGGTTTGCCAGGCCCTTGCCCTGGACCGATGAGGCGGCGGTGATCCTTTATGTCTGGGTCATCCTTTGGTCGGCGGCGCTACTGGTGCCGCAGCGCGAGCACGTGATGTTCGACCTTATCTGGAACAGTGCCGGTTTTCGCGCCCGCCAGGCGATGCAAATCGCCGGCAACCTGCTCATCGGCGGACTGGCGCTGGCCGCACTGCCGGCAAGCTGGGACTACGTGCGTTTCATGGCGCGCGAGGGCTCGCCGGTGCTGGGCATTTCCTTCATGTGGATTTACCTGCCCTTTGTGCTGCTGCTCGCGGCGCTGGTGCTGCGCAGCGCCTGGGCGATCGGCAATGCCGTGTGCGGCCGCGGGCTTGAATCCGGGTTGGGCAACTGAAACCGCTCCGTCGCAGCGCGTCGCAAAGCGTCACGAGCAGGCTGCCGGCATGAGTCTTGGCATCACCGTCCTCGCCTGTGTGCTGGTCGCGGCGATGTTGCTGCGCATGCCCATCGGCTTTTCCATGCTCGCCGCGGGCATTGCCTACCTGCTGGCCAAGGGCCAGGACCCCGGCCTTGTCGCCGAGCAGGTGGGCAACGGCCTGTACAACAGCTATGTCTTGCTGGCGGTGCCGCTGTTTGTGTTTGCCGCCAACATCATGAATGCCGGCACCATCAGCGAGCGCATTTTCGATTTTTGCCGCGTGCTGGTCGGGCGCATGCGCGGCGGCCTGGCGCAGGTCGACATCCTGGTCAGCGTGGTTTTTTCCGGCATGAGCGGCAGTGCCATTGCCGATGCCGCCGGCCCGGGCCTGGTGACCATACGCGAAATGCTGAAAAAACCGGAATACCCGCGCGGCTTTGCCGCCGCCGTGGTGGTTGCCAGCGCCACGCTGGGCCCGATCATCCCGCCGTCCATCCCGATGGTGATTTACGCGCTGGTATCGGGCGCCTCGGTCGGCGCGCTGTTCCTTGGCGGCGTCGTCCCGGGCCTGTTGATGGCCTTGCTGATGATGGGCGTGGTGCATGTCATCGCCACCAGGCGCAACATGCCGCGCGAGGAAAAAATTCCCCTGCGCGAATGGCCGGCGATCGCCTTTCGCGGCGCGCTGCCCCTGTCCCTGCCGGTCGTGCTGCTGGGCGGGATTTACTCGGGCGTGTTTACGCCGACCGAGGCGGCGGCGGTCGCCGCCCTGCACGCGCTCATCCTCGCCGCGCTGGTCTATCGCGCCCTGACCTGGCGCAGTTTCTGGGCGGTGGTGCTCGAGTCCACCCGCGGCAGCGCCGTGATCACCATCATCCTCGCCGGTTCTTTCATCCTCAACTACGCCTTTACCGCCGAGGGCGTGCCGCAGGCCATGGCGCAGTGGGTGGAGGGCCTGCAGCTGTCACAGGTCAAGTTCCTGCTGCTGGTGAACCTGATGTTCCTGGTGCTGGGCTGTTTTCTCGATGTGTCGGTGCTGCTGCTGGTGTTCGTGCCCATGCTGCTACCGGCGGCCAAACTGCTGGGCGTGGACCTGGTGCACTTTGGTGTGCTGGTGGTGCTCAACATGATGATTGGCCTGATCCATCCGCCCTTTGGCATGCTCTTGTTCGTGACCAAGGCGCTCACCGGCATTCCCATCGGTGAAATGATGAAGGAGGGCTGGCCCTTCCTCATCATGCTGCTCCTCTTGCTGCTCGCCATGACGCTGTTCCCGCAAATCGTGCTGTGGCTGCCACAGACGATGGGGTATGTGACGCGCTGAGGGTGATGGCTGACAACACGCCCGCAGGGCTTGTTGCGGCGGAGGCTAACGTGAGCGAAGCGAACGTTAAGCGCGAAGCGCGGCCAGAGCCAAGAGCCGCTCTGGTGGCGGGTTTCCAGCCATCTTCCTACGCAAACCGCCGTCATTCCCGCGCAAGCGGGAATCCATGGGGTTGCTTCTTCGCTGAACGCGTAGCGCCTTTCTCTTGACCTTGCGGTTTCACTCCCCTGCGGGGAGCGAGTCACTTTCTTTTCTCGCGCAAAGAAAGTAACCAAAGAAAGCGCGCCCGGAGGTGACGGTCGCTGCGCGACTCCCCTGCGATGCTCGCGCCCCCGCGCCGGTCCATAAACTCGGCCCTGCGGGCCTCTGGCATATGGACCGACCATTCCCCGGGGCCGCTGCGCTTCTCGGCGTCACCAACGGGGAGGCAGGTCAAAACCGCTGCGGCGCCGGTAATGTTCCTTCGTTGTCAAAATTTTGGAACGAGGCCATCGCAACGTTTGATACATCGCAAGGGACTGTGCAGAATGGCCCTGAGCGGGTGCAAACCGCCAACTATTTTGTCACCCGAAAGTTTTCTATTTTTGCCAGTTACGCATGGGAGAACGAGTCCCGATGATCAGCGCATCCCATAGCCAGCTGATGGCGCAGTACAACGAGTGGATGAACTCTCGCCTGTATGCGCTGTGCGCCTCCCTGCCTGACGCAGAGCTTCACAAGGACCGCGGCGCGTTCTTCAAGTCGATCTACGCCACCCTTAATCACATCGCGTATGGCGACCTCGCATTTTTATCCCGTTTCACGGGTAATCCGGGCATCGTCCCCGAACCCGGGGTTGATCTCTTCGGCTCGTTCGCCCTCTTGCGAACAGAGCGTGCGGCACTGGACCAGCGCATTCTGGCCTGGTCGGAGGCGCTTTCCCCGGCCTGGCTTGGCGAGTCGCTGACCTACACAAGCAAAATTGACGGCAAGGCCCGGACGGTTCAAAAGTGGGTGCTTGTCACGCACCTGTTCAATCACCAGACACACCACCGGGGCCAGGTCACCACACTGCTTTCGCAAATGGGTCTGGATATCGGCACTACTGACATTCCGTTTATGTCGCAATTCCATGCCCAAGCCTGACCCTTCGCTCCAGCCGGCGTGTTACGGCCTGCGTGCCCGGCCGGGCTAAAACGTCATGGCCGTGGGTCGTGCAATGCCAGATGCGTGAAATGGCATAGGTGATGAAGACGCAGATCGCGCCCATGAGCAGCATGGCGGCGAGGAATACCTTGTCGGCAAGGAGCTCGACGTGGTGCATACGGCACCCCCTACCAGCCGTTGCTGCGCTCCCAGGTGGCGGCGATCCCGCCACGGTCGTCCAGCACCGTGTAGCGCGGATACTGCGCGCCGGTGGCGCAGGCGTGGTTGGGGAGAATGCGCAGTTGCGTGCCCAGCGGCAGGTCAAGGGGCCGGGCCGGGTCGCCGGAACGGTGGGCGATGATGCCGTGCTCCTGGTTGGCCTGCGCCATGATGTAGCCATCGAGCACGCGGCCGCTGTCGTCGCATACGAGGCCGTAGCCCTGGTCGACGGGCTGGCTCGCGGTGCCGCGGTCGCGCGACATCGCCATCCAGCCGGCGTCGACGATGGTCCAGCCCTTGTCGCGCTGGTGGCCTATCACCGTGGTGAGCACCGACAGCGCAATGTCCGCGGTCTTGCACACGCCCAGTCCGGCCATCACCAGGTCAAAAAACACGAATACGCCGGCGCGCACTTCGGTCACCCCCGCGAATGATTCGGCGAACAAGGCCGTCGGGGTCGAGCCGACGCTGACCGCGGGGCAGGGCAGGCCGGCCGCGCGCAGCGCGCCCGCGGCGGTGACGACCGCCAGGCGCTCCTGTTCCGCCATGGCCGTGATTGCGCTGCTGCTGTCGCAGTTGTAGGAACCGCCGGCATGGGTCATCACGCCCGCAAGGTCGATGCCTTGCCCGTGCATGAATGTTCCCAGCGGCACCAGCGCCGCTGCATCAGGGGCGAGGCCGGAGCGGTGGCCGTCACAGTCGATTTCTATCATCGCGGCAAGGCGCTGGCCGGACGTGCGCGCGAAAGCGGCCACCTGCTGCGCCGCCGCCATGCTGTCGAGGACGATGGTCATGCGCACGCCCCTGGCGAGCAAGGCCGCCACATGCGCGAGTTTTCCCGGCGCGATGGCCACGGCGTAGAGCATGTCGCGCACGCCGTGTGCGGCGAAATATTCCGCCTCGTGCAGTGTCGAAACGGTGATCGGCCCCTCCGGTGTGCTCATCAGCCGGCGCGCCACCTCTATGCATTTGTTGGTTTTTACGTGCGGGCGAAAAACGACGCCGGCCGCGGCGAGCTTCGCTTTCATGCGCGCGATGTTGCGCTGCATGCGTGCTTCATCGAGCAGCAGCGCGGGGGTATCGAGGCTGGCGGTGTCGGGCATGGTCGGGGCGGGGCCGGGAATAATGGAGGCAATTATGCCGGCAGCCAGTATAGGTGCAAACGCGGCATCGTCCGCGCTTGCCCGGGGAAAACCCGTTGTTGGTGAAAAAGTTAAACTCAGCCTGTCTGTTTCCCACCGCGCGCATTGCCCGGAGTCCCATGTCGCTTTTGGCACGCTTGCTCGATCAGATCGGTCCGCGTTCTTCGTCTGACCGCGGCGCCGCATCGCCATCGCCCGCCGCGAGCGCGGCCGCGGCTTCGCTGCGCTCGCCGCGGCGCGACTATCCGTCTTCGGCCGAAGGGTTGCGTGGCGACAAGCTGATGCAGCGGGACTGGTATTACGGTGTCGAATTGCTGGAGGGCGTCGGCATGCAGGGCATGTTCCCGCTCGAGCTGCCGATGCTGCCGCGGCTCATGATGCGCAACTGCGACCTCACCGGTGCGGAGTGCCTCGACCTGGGCACCATGGAAGGCCTGATGCCGGTGCTGATGCGCCGCGGCGGCGCGTCGCGCGTCGTCGCCACCGATGCCAGCGTGCACTGCCTGGAAAAAATCGACGCCGTCAAACATTACCATGGCGTGGATTTTGAC
Source organism: Bordetella parapertussis (assembly GCA_945861875.1). Lineage (GTDB taxonomy): Bacteria > Pseudomonadota > Gammaproteobacteria > Burkholderiales > SG8-39 > CAITSH01. The sequence continues at coordinate 410 of CAMAWC010000010.1, read as the reverse complement.
TTTCGCGTCGTCGGCCTGATGTACGACCTGCAGCAGAAATTTCCCGGCGAAGCCTTCGACCTGATCAATTGCTCCGGCCTGCTCTACCACGTTGTCTCGCCCATGCACGTGTTGCTGGGCGTGCGTCCGCTGCTCAAGCGCAACGGTTTGATGATTGTCTCGACCAACGTTGTGCTGTCCGAGCGCTGCCTGATGGAGTTCAACGACGGCGGCCGGCTGCAGGAGGAAACCAACACCTTCTGGTATTTGTCGGTGAAATACTGAGGTTGCCCCTGAAAAACGTAGTTCTTAACCGGGTGTTACTTTGATGGTTAAGGAGAAACGAAATGACAAGAGAAAAAGGCAAGCGGGCGGCATACACGCTGGAGTTCAAGATTGAGGCGGTGCGATTGGTGCAAGGCGGGCAAGCC
>CAMAWC010000009.1 GCA_945861875.1 Bordetella parapertussis | reverse complement strand
GACATCTGGCTGGTATCGGACCTGCTCAAGTACGGCGTCAAGATCGAGGCCAAGGCGGAGGAGGAAACCTCCTTCCTGATGAATATTTTTGTCTCCTGGTTCCCGATGCTGCTGCTCATCGGCGTATGGGTGTTTTTCATGCGCCAAATGCAGGGTGGGGGCCGCGGCGGTGCGTTCTCGTTTGGAAAATCGAAGGCGCGCATGCTCGATGAGTCGACCAATACCATCACCTTTGCCGATGTCGCCGGGTGCGACGAGGCGAAGGAGGATGTGTCCGAGTTGGTCGATTTTCTGCGCGACCCGTCGAAGTTCCAGAAGCTGGGCGGGCGCATTCCCAAAGGCGTGCTGATGGTCGGTTCCCCCGGCACCGGCAAGACGCTGCTCGCCCGTGCCATTGCCGGCGAGGCCAAGGTGCCGTTTTTCTCGATCTCGGGATCGGATTTTGTCGAGATGTTTGTCGGCGTTGGCGCGGCGCGTGTGCGTGACATGTTCGAAAACGCCAAGAAACAGGCGCCATGCATCATCTTTATCGATGAAATCGACGCCGTGGGACGCCAACGTGGTGCCGGCCTGGGCGGCGGCAACGACGAGCGTGAGCAGACGCTCAACCAGTTGCTGGTGGAAATGGACGGTTTTGAAGGCACCGTTGGCGTGATCGTGATCGCCGCGACCAACCGCCCGGACGTGCTTGATCCGGCGCTGATGCGACCGGGCCGTTTTGACCGGCAGGTGGTGGTACCCTTGCCCGATATCCGCGGCCGCGAGCAAATCCTGCTGGTGCACATGCGCAAGGTACCGATGGGGCCTGACGTAAAGGCCGACGTCATCGCGCGCGGCACGCCGGGTTTTTCCGGCGCCGACCTCGCCAACCTGGTCAATGAAGCGGCCTTGTTTGCCGCGCGCCTGAACAAGCGCCTCGTCGACATGGAAGATTTTGAGCGCGCCAAGGACAAGATCATCATGGGGGCGGAGCGCCGTTCCATGGTCATGCCCGAGGAAGAGCGCACCAACACCGCTTATCACGAGTCGGGGCACGCGGTGGTGGCCAAGCTGCTGCCCAAGACTGACCCGGTGCACAAGGTGACGATTATTCCGCGCGGCCGCGCCCTTGGCGTAACCATGCAGTTGCCCGAACAAGACCGCTACAGCATGGACAGGGAGCGACTGTTGTCGACCATTGCCGTGCTCTTTGGCGGGCGCATCGGCGAAGAGATTTTCATGAGCCAGATGACGACCGGTGCGTCGAATGACTTTGAGCGTGCGACTGATCTTGCGCGGCGCATGGTGACGCAGTGGGGCATGTCGGACGCACTCGGTCCCATGGTCTATGGTGAAAACGAAGGCGAGGTGTTTCTCGGCCGCTCGGTCACCACGCACAAGAGCGTTTCCGAGGCGACCATGAAGGAAGTGGACAAGGAAATCCGCCGCATCATCGACCAGCAGTACGCACTGGCGAGGAAGTTGATCGAGGACAATCGCGACAAGGTCGAGGCCATGGCCAGGGCGCTGCTCGAGCTGGAGACCATTGATGCGGACCAGATCAACGACATCATGGCCGGCCTGCCGCCACGGCCGCCCAAGCCAACCTCTTCGCCCCCGCAACCACCGCGGCAGGACGGCCCGAGCAAGGCCGCCGAGCCCGCTGCGGCCTGACCCCAGGCTAAGGCCGGGCGGTCCTGGGATAAATCCCGGACCGCAAGCCTCCGGCTCTCCGGATTTTTTTAAAATGCGATGAATAGCCACCTGCAGTGCGGTGGCTTTTCGCTTTCTCTTGCCCGCCCACTGGTCATGGGCATCGTCAATATCACACCCGATTCCTTTTCCGACGGCGGGCGGTTCTTCAACAGCTCTGATGCGATTGCGCTGGCCCTGAAGATGGTGGAGGAGGGGGCCGACATCATCGATATCGGCGGTGAGTCTAGCCGCCCCGGTGCCGCATCGGTGTCAGCCGAAGAAGAACTCAGCCGGGTGTTGCCCGTCCTGCGCGCCTTGCGCGACACGCCGGTGCCGGTGTCGGTCGATACGGTCAAACCTGCGGTGATGCGTACTGTGCTTGACGAGGGTGCGGCGATGATCAACGATATCACCGCACTGTCGGCAGCGGATGCGCTGGCAGTGGTGGCGGGCTCCGACTGTGGTATTTGTCTCATGCACATGCAGGGCGAACCGCGGACGATGCAGGCGTCGCCGCACTACGGCGACGTGGTACGGGAAGTCCGTGACTACCTCGCCGGGCGGGTTAAGGCGGCGGAATCTGCCGGTATCGCGCATGATCGCATCGTCATTGACCCCGGGTTCGGTTTTGGCAAGAGCGTGCAGCATAATCTTGCGCTGTTGAACCGGCTCGGCGAGTTTGCGCAACTTGATCTGCCCTTGCTCGCCGGCTGGTCACGCAAGTCCAGCCTGGGCAAGATAACCGGGCGTGGGGCCGATGAGCGCCTTGCGGCAAGCCTGGCGGCGGCGGTGCTGGCGATGGCGCGCGGCGCGCGCCTGTTGCGCGTGCACGATGTGGCGGCGACACGCGATGCGGTGGCGGTGTTTTGCGCCTGCCGTGACGCTGGTACGGAGTAAAAACGGATCGCGCGCAACCGCAGTGTGGTCACGCGGATAGGCGGCTAGAATAAAGGCGGTCGGCAACAATCAAGTCGGTGCAGCAGACCTTGCAGGGGAGCGGACGTGGCGAGAAAATATTTCGGTACCGATGGTGTGCGCGGCAAGGTGGGGGAGTTGCCCATCACACCGGAGTTTGTCATGCGTCTCGGTTATGCCGCGGGGCAGGTGCTGCTCCGGCGCAGCAAGTTCGGCAAGGGCGAGCGTCCCGCCGTCCTGATCGGCAAGGACACGCGCATCTCAGGCTATATGCTCGAAGCGGCGCTCGAAGCCGGGCTTTCCGCCGCCGGCATCGATGTCATGTTGTCGGGGCCGATGCCCACACCCGCGATCGCCTACCTGACGCGCGCCCTGCGCTTGCAGGCGGGCATTGTCATCAGCGCATCGCACAACCCCTATCCGGACAACGGCATCAAATTTTTCTCGGCCGCCGGCAACAAGCTGCCGGACCTGGTGGAGCAGGAGATCGAGGCGGAGATGGACAACCCGATGCAGTGCCGTCCCTCGGCGCAACTGGGGCGGGCGCGGCGTATCGACGATGCTGCGGGGCGTTATATCGAATTCTGTAAAAGCACCTTTCCCTCAAGCCTCGATTTGCGCGGGCTGAAAATTGTCGTCGACTGCGCGCATGGTGCGGCCTACCACATCGCCCCGCATGTCTTCCATGAACTGGGCGCCGAGGTCGTCGCCATCGGCGTCAAGCCCGATGGCTTCAATATCAACGACATGGTCGGCGCAACCTCGCCGCAGGCCTTGCAGGCCGAGGTGAAACGCGTCAAGGCGGACCTGGGCATCGCCCTTGACGGCGATGCCGACCGCCTGCTCATGGTCGATGGCGACGGCAGCCTGTTCGATGGCGACCAGTTGATCTATGCCGTCGCCAAACACCGGTCCGCCAAAGGCGCTTTGCAAGGCGTGGTCGGCACGCTGATGTCCAACCTGGCGCTGGAGCAGGGCATAAAAAAACTGGGCGCCGGCTTTGCCCGCGCCAAAGTTGGCGACCGTTATGTCCTGGAGTTGCTGCATGAGAAAGGCTGGGAACTGGGTGGTGAGAATTCCGGGCACATGATCTGCCTCGACAAGCACACCACCGGCGATGGCATTGTCGCGGCATTGCAGGTACTCACTGCTTTGCGCGAGTCAAAGTCCACGTTGCAAAAACTGGCCGGCGCACTGAAGCTTTTCCCGCAGGTATTGATCAACGTCAGGCTCAAGGGCAAGTTCGACTGGCAGGCCAGTGCGCCGGTGAAAAAAGCCAAGGCGGCGGCGGAGGCCGCGCTGGGGACTTCCGGCCGCGTGTTGCTGCGTCCCTCGGGCACCGAACCGCTGTTGCGGGTGATGGTCGAGGGACGCGACGCGCACAAAGTTGGAAAAATTGCCGAAACACTCGCAGCGGTTATTCGGGGTGCGGCGGCAGGCCATTGATTTAATGTATTAAATTGCAATGGCAGGGGTTCCTGAAAGTCCCCGCGTGTCACGCTGATGTAACAAATGAGCAATAGACTTCAGGCTGGTTTTGAAAACTGTCCAGACAAGGAGTTCTAAATGTTCAAGTTCAATCGCACTTTGCTGTCCGTCGCCATGGCCGCTGGTTTTGTCGCCGCGCCAATCGCGGCGCAAGCACAGCAGATTGTAAAAATCGACGGCTCCAGCACCGTATTCCCGGTGACCGAAGCGGTCGCAGAGGATTTTCAGAAATTCAAAAAAGGCGCCGTTAAAGTTACCGTCGGCATTTCCGGAACAGGCGGTGGATTCAAGAAATTCTGTCGCGGCGAGACCGACATTTCCAACGCCTCCCGGCCGATACTCAAGCAGGAAATGGCCGACTGCAAAACGGCCAATATCGAATATATCGAATTGCCGGTCGCCTTTGACGCCCTGACCGTGGTGATCAATCCGAAAAATACCTTCCTGAAAAGCATCAGCGTTGAAGAGTTGAAAAAAATGTGGGAGCCTGCTGCCCAGGGCAAGATCACCAAGTGGAACCAGGTCAACCCGGCCTGGCCGGATGCTCCGATGAAGTTGTTCGGCGCCGGCGCTGATTCGGGTACCTTTGACTACTTTACCGAAGCCATTGTCGGCAAAGCCAAGTCCAGCCGTGGTGATTTCACCGCTTCGGAAGACGACAACGTACTGGTGCAGGGCGTTGCGCGCGACGTGAATGCGCTAGGCTATTTCGGTTTTGCCTACTACGTCGAAAACAAGGACAAGCTGAGGTCGGTGCCGATCGTCGAAAAGGCCGGCAAACCCGCGGTTGAGCCGTCCATGGAAAACGTGCTCAAAGGCACTTACCAACCGCTTGCGCGGCCGATTTTCATCTACGTCAACACCAAGTCTCTGGCCAAGCCCGAGGTCAAGGAGTTCGTTGATTACTACATGAAGCACGGCGAGAAGCTTTCAAAAGAGGTGAAGTACGTGCCGTTGCCTACGCTGGCCTACAAGCTGGGTTGGGAGCATGTCGAAAAAATGAAAAAGGGCACCAAGTTCGGTGGCATCGCCGAGGTCGGGGTGACCATCGAGGAACTGATGAAACGCGAAGGCAAGCTGTAAATGCCACGCCTGCCCGGCGCGCAGAAGACGGCCGCCGGGCATTGCATGGCCTTCTTGCCAGCTTTTGAGATAATTGACGGAGATAACGCATGTCCGCAGTAGCTTCCAGCGGAAACGTATCCACTCCCGGATCACTCATGACAGCCGCCACAGGAAGCACCAGCGCTAGGCTAGCCCAGCGCCGTTCCCGTCGTTTCAAGGAAAAAGCAATCGAGATAATGCTGTTTCTCGCCGCTTTTGTGTCGGTCGTTACCACTGCGGGTATCGTCTACATCCTGGTCAAAGAGTCGGTGTTGTTTTTTCAAAGTGTTTCAATAATCGACTTTCTCACCGATACGCAGTGGACTCCGCTGTTCGATGATGCGCATTTCGGCATCATGGTGCTGCTATCGGGCACGCTGACCAGTTCGGCGGTGGCCCTTCTGATCGCGATTCCGCTGGGTACCACAATCGCCATCTACCTTTCGGAATTTGCGCCCTTCAGCGTGCGCGAGATAGCCAAACCCTTTCTCGAACTGTTGGGCGGGGTGCCGACGATTATTTACGGGTACTTTGCGCTGCTGTTTGTCACGCCGATTCTGCAGTGGTTTTTTCCCGGCTTGCCGGGGTTCAATCTCTTGTCCGCAGGTATCGTAATGGGCATCATGATCGTGCCCTATATCAGTTCGATCAGCGAGGACGCGATGCGCGCGGTGCCTATGAGCATTCGTGAAGGCTCGTATGCGATGGGCGCGACCCGCTTCCAGACCGCCGTCAGGGTCGTGGTGCCCTCAGCCTTTTCGGGGCTCGCTTCGGCTTACATCCTGGGCATCTCACGCGCGGTGGGTGAAACCATGATCCTCGCCGTCGCGGCCGGCATGCAGCCGAATCTGACTTTCAATCCGGCCGAACCGGCGGCCACCATCACCTCGTATATCGTGCAGGTGGCTCTCGGTGACCTGCCTCACGGAAGCGTTGGATACCAGACCATATTTGCCGCCGGTTTGACTCTCATGCTGATGACGCTGTTCTTCAACATCGCCGGACACGTATTGCGCCGTCGCTACCGGGAGAGGTACTGATGAGCGAGATCACCAAGGCGCGTACGGCCGAGCAGGAGACCGAGTATCTCCTGAATATCCGCAAAATTATCGCCGAGCACAAGCGCTGGGACATCATCTTCGGGCTTATCGGGATGGTCTGTTTGATGATCGGCGTGCTTTCGTTTGTCGCTTTGTTTTTACAAATGGCTACCAATGGCGTCGGCAGGCTGGATTGGGGATTTTTTACCAATTTTCCGTCCAGGCGGGCTGGGGAGGCCGGCATCCTCTCGGCCTGGGTGGGTTCCACGCTCGTCATGCTGGTTACAGCAATGGTTGCGGTTCCCTTGGGTGTTGGCGCTGGCGTGTACCTGGAGGAGTACGCCCGCAAGAACTGGGTTACCGACCTCATCGAGATCAATATCACCAACCTGGCAGGTGTGCCCTCGATAGTCTACGGCTTGCTTGCACTCGGATTGTTTGTCTATCAGTTCGGGCTCGGCCAGAGCATTTTGTCGGCCGGCCTCACCCTGGCATTGCTGATTCTTCCGGTGATAATTGTCGCCACCCGCGAGGCGATTCGTTCCATTCCGCAGCATATCCGAGAAGGGTCCTACGCCTGTGGTGCGACACAGTGGCAAACGGTCAAGGATCACATCCTGCCTTATTCCTCAGCGGGTATCCTGACCGGGGTCATTATTGGCATGTCACGGGCGATCGGCGAAACCGCCCCGATTATCACCATCGGCGCGCTGACCTTTATTGCCTTCCTACCGCCAAGTCCTCTGGACGGGAATCCGTTCGCCTGGATCATGTCACCTTTTACCGTCATGCCCATTCAGATGTTCAACTGGACGTCCCGTCCGGAAGCGGCTTTCCAGGCCAACGCTGCGGCCGCCGGGTTTGTGCTTGTGCTCATGACTCTCACAATGAACGGTTTGGCGATATTCCTGCGCTATCGGTTGCGCAGGAATATCAAGTGGTAATCAAATAAGGACACTATCGTGAATGCCGTTCTGAATACTCCGGATACCGGTTTGGTCACTAAGGCCGAGGTGAAAAACCTCAATTTTTTCTACGGTGCTTTTCAAGCACTGAGAAACCTCAACATGTCCGTGCACGAAAAAAAGGTCACCGCACTGATCGGGCCCTCGGGATGCGGCAAATCGACTTTCCTGCGCTGCTTTAACCGCATGCATGACCTGTATCCGGGCAATCGCTATGAGGGCGATATCAGGTTGTACCCGGACAACACCAATCTGCTGGGGGGGGACGTCGACCCGATTGAGGTACGCATGCGCATCAGCATGGTCTTCCAGAAGCCAAACCCCTTTCCCAAGTCGATTTTCGAGAACGTCGCCTACGGCTTGCGCGTAAGAGGGGAGAACAACCGCCGCACGCTCCAGGAAAAGGTCGAGCAGGCAATGCGGGGTGCTGCTATATGGGATGAAGTCAAGGACAGGCAGGGGGACCTTGCATTCAATTTGTCCGGAGGGCAGCAGCAGCGCTTGTGCATTGCGCGCGCTTTGGCAACGGATCCGGAGATCATTCTCTTTGACGAGCCTACTTCGGCGCTTGATCCTATCGCCACCGGTGCAATTGAAGAGCTGATTTCCGACCTTAAGAATAAGGTTACCATTTTGATCGTCACCCACAACATGCAACAGGCCGCCCGCGTATCCGATTACACGGCTTACATGTACCTCGGTGAATTGATAGAGTTCGACGTTACCGATACCATCTTCATCAAGCCGAAAAAAAAGGAAACAGAGGATTACATCACCGGCCGTTTCGGCTGATTCTGTTTCCTCGCAGATGAAACGGCCGCAATTGCGGCCGTTTTCATTTGTGCCGGTTTGACGGGCCGGATAAGCGCACCTAGACTCAGGCCATCATGATCGGATTGCTGCAGCGGGTAAGCGAGGCGCGGGTTGAGGTCGGCGGCGAGGTGACCGGCGCCATCGGCGCCGGACTCGCCGTGCTGGTCTGCGCCGAGCGGGACGATGACGAGGCAGCCGCCGATCGCCTGCTCGAACGCCTGCTCACTTATCGTGTTTTCCCCGATGCGGCGGGGAAAATGAACCGGTCGCTGCGCGACATCGAGGGCGGATTGCTGCTGGTGCCGCAATTCACGCTTGCCGCCGATACGCGCAGCGGGACGCGCCCCGGGTTCTCCACTTCGGCGCCGCCTGATCTTGCGCGCGGGTTGTTTGAGTACCTGCTTGCGCGGGCGCGAGCGTCGCACGCGACAGTCGCCGCCGGCCGGTTTGGCGCAGATATGAAGGTTCACCTCGTCAACGACGGGCCGGTGACCTTCTGGTTGCAAACGGTAGGGCAAAAAGGGCAGGGGTGATGGCGGTCGCCGCCGCGGAACGCGTAACGCCCATAGACGACTTCGAGAGTGCAGGCCAAGGGGGCGGATCGCCCGATCTTTTGCCGAATGGTCTGCCGGGTTGAGGTAAGCCCCTGTTTTTAGCCAATCCTTTTCATTGACCGGGTAGGCGCTGAACGGTAAAATTCACGGGTTTTGGTGGTTAATCCCGTACCTTTGTGTCAAAAGCACGTTAATGCGCAAGCGCCTACTCGCTGGAAACTGGAAAATGCACGGCAGCCTGGCGGGCAACCGAGAGCTGCTTGGGGTGCTCAAGACGGCGAATCTGGTCAACGACAGGACGGATGTGGCGGTTTTTGCGCCTTTCCCCTATTTGTCGCAGATCAAAGACGAGTTGGCCGGCTCTGGCATGGTGTGGGGGGCGCAGAACGTCAGTGAACATCCTGGCGGTGCTTTTACCGGCGAGGTTTCCGCCGGCATGCTTGCGGATTTTGGCTGCCGATATGTCATTGTCGGCCATTCCGAGCGGCGTGCGCTGTATGGCGAAACGGATGAGCAGGTTGCGGGAAAATTCGCGGCACTGAAGCAGGCGGGGATGATCCCGGTATTGTGTGTGGGTGAGACCCTGCGGGAGCGCGAGGCGGGTGTTACGCAGCAGGTGGTGGCGCGGCAACTTTCGGCGGTAATGGACCGTGTCGGTGCCGCGGCGGTTGCACAGGCGGTTGTTGCATACGAGCCGGTATGGGCCATAGGTACGGGCCGGACCGCGAGCCCGGAGTTGGCGCAAGGCGTGCACGCCTACATCCGCAGCCTGGTGCTGGCGCGTGACAGGGACGCTCAAAGGATGCAGATCCTTTACGGCGGCAGCATGAAGGCAGGCAATGCCGCCGAGTTGCTCGCGCAACCGGACGTGGATGGCGGGCTGGTCGGCGGGGCATCGTTGATCGCCGGGGAATTTTTGGCTATCTGCCGCGCCGCGGCGGATTGAATCTTGGACAGTAGTCGGACGTAGTAAGAATCGGTTGCAGAATGAATTTTGCAACCGGCTGACTCAGGGGAGCATGAGGGGAGGTATCCCCTCATTTTGAAACGGACTCTAAGCATGAATATTTTTTTGACACTGGTTCTGGTGGTTCACGTGGTGGTCGCGCTGGGCATTATCGGCCTGGTGCTGCTGCAGCATGGCAAGGGCGCCGATGTCGGCGCCGCGTTCGGCAGCGGGGCCTCCGGAAGTGTATTCGGCGCGACCGGGTCGGCCAACTTCCTCTCCCGCGCTACCGCTATACTCGCGGTCATATTTTTTTCGACCAGCCTGGGGCTGGCCTATCTTGCGACCCACAAGCCCAAGACCGGCGGCAGCATAATGCAGGGCGTGACGGTCCCGCCGGCAGCTGTTCCTGGCGGCGCGATTCCGGGTGCAGAGCCTGGCAAGGCCGGTGACGCGGGGAGCAAGGCGAACGAGGTGCCAAAGTAATAACAACAAGCCGACGTGGTGAAATTGGTAGACACGCCAGCTTGAGGGGCTGGTGGCCGAAAGGCTGTGGGGGTTCGAGTCCCTTCGTCGGCACCATATTAAAAGGCCGGGGGTTGTTTCCCGGGTAGCGGTAGGAGATGATTGAACACCGGGGCGCGATGAGGTGCCGCCGGAAGATTCGGGCAAAAGATGCTGGAAAACTACTTTCCGATCCTGCTGTTCATTTTCGTCGCGATAGCCGCCGGCGCGGCGCCCATGGTGTCCGGCTGGGTGGTCAGCACCCTGGTCGGGGTGAACCGGCCCGACAGCGAGAAGCTGTCTCCCTACGAGTGCGGCTTCGAGGCATTCGAAGACGCGCGCATGCGATTCGACGTCCGCTACTACCTCGTCGCAATTCTCTTTATCCTGTTCGACCTTGAAATCGCCTTTCTTTTTCCCTGGGCGGTGGCGCTCAACGAGATAGGACTGTTCGGCTTTCTGTCCATGATGCTTTTCCTTGGCATTCTGGTCGTCGGCTTTATCTACGAATGGATGAAGGGGGCGCTGGATTGGGAATAGCGTCTTACGGACGGGTGGCAATGACGGGAGCGACATATGGGCGCCAATGAGCAGGGCTTGACCCAGCAGGGGTTTGTCACCACCTCCATCGATACGGTCATCAACTGGACGCGCACCGGATCGCTCTGGCCGATGACCTTCGGCCTCGCCTGCTGCGCGGTGGAAATGATGCAGGCCGGCGCGGCGCGCTACGACCTGGACCGTTTCGGCATCGTCTTTCGCCCCAGCCCGCGCCAGTCCGACGTGATGATTGTCGCCGGAACCCTGTGCAACAAAATGGCGCCCGCGCTGCGCAAGGTCTATGACCAGATGGCCGAGCCGCGCTGGGTCATATCGATGGGGTCCTGCGCCAACGGCGGCGGCTATTACCACTATTCGTATTCCGTTGTTCGCGGCTGCGACCGCATTGTGCCGGTCGATGTCTACGTGCCCGGCTGCCCGCCCACCGCGGAGGCGCTGCTCTACGGCATCGTGCAGTTGCAGAACAAGATCAAGCGCACCAACACCATCGCCCGCTGACATGACCGAAAAACTCACCAGGCTGCATGCCGCGGTCACCACCGCCCTCGGGGGGCGTGTAGCAAGCCTGGTCGAGGCGCTGGGAGAAGTGACTGTCGAGGTTGCGGCGGCCGACTATGCCGCGGTTGCACTGCTGATGCGCGATCATCCCGACCTGCGCTTCGAGCAGCTGACCGACCTTTGCGGAGTCGATTACTCCACCTATGGTGACGGAGACGAAAGCGGCGACGACAACGAAAGCGGCGCCAGCCGGCGCGGGGGCATGCGTTTTGCCGCCGTATCGCACCTGCTGTCGGTGGAAAAAAACTGGCGCTTGCGTCTGCGCGTGTTTGCCGTTGAAAACGAATTTCCCGTGCTTGATTCCCTCACCGGCGTCTGGCCGAATGCGGACTGGTACGAGCGCGAGGCATTTGACTTGTTTGGACTGATGTTCAACGGCCACAACGATCTGCGCCGCATCCTTACCGACTATGGTTTTATCGGCCATCCGTTTCGCAAGGACTTTCCGCTCTCCGGCAACGTCGAGATGCGCTACGACCCGGAGCAAAAGCGCGTCATTTACCAGCCGGTCAGCATTGAGCCGCGCGAAATCACCCCGCGGGTTATCCGCGAAGAACAGTACGGCGAACTCGGCGGCAAGCGCTGACCATGGCTGAGATTCGCAACTACACGCTCAATTTTGGCTGCGGCCGCCCGGCGGAGCCGGTCTTAACTTGCGCTGCGCGCAAGTTAGCCTGCGCCGAAATTCAAGATGCAGGCGGCAGAGGAACTCATGGCTGAAATCCGCAACTACACCTTGAATTTTGGCCCACAACATCCGGCGGCGCACGGGGTGTTGCGCCTGGTGCTGGAACTGGATGGGGAAGTGGTCGAACGCGCCGATCCGCACATCGGCCTGTTGCACCGCGCCACTGAAAAGCTCGCCGAGCACAAGACCTTCATCCAGTCGCTGCCCTATATGGACCGGCTCGACTACATGTCGATGATGTGCAACGAGCATGCCTATTGCCTGGCGATTGAGAAGCTGCTCGACATCGAAGTGCCCGAGCGCGCCAAGTACATACGCGTCATGTTCGACGAGATCACGCGCGTGCTCAATCACCTGCTCTGGCTCGGCGCGCATGGCCTTGATATCGGGGCGATGACGATTTTCCTTTATTGCTTTCGCGAGCGCGAAGACCTGATGGATTGCTACGAGGCGGTGTCCGGCGCGCGCATGCACGCGGCCTACTACCGTCCGGGCGGTGTCTATCGCGACCTGCCCGACGTGATGCCGCAATACACGGCGTCGAAAATCCACAACGCAAAAGCCATCGGGTCGATGAACGAGAACCGGCAGGGCTCGCTGCTCGATTACATAGAGGATTTCACCAGGCGTTTCCCCGGCTACATCGACGATTACGAAACCCTGCTCACCGACAACCGCATCTGGAAGCAGCGCACCGTCGGTATCGGCGTGGTCACCCCCGAGCGGGCGCTGGCGCTGGGCTTTACCGGCGCCATGCTGCGCGGTTCAGGCGTGGAGTGGGACCTGCGCAAAAAGCAGCCCTACGCCGTCTATGACAAGCTCGATTTTGACATCCCGGTCGGGGTCACCGGCGATTGCTACGACCGCTATCTGGTGCGTGTCGAGGAGATGCGCCAGTCCAACCGCATCATCAGCCAGTGCGTCGACTGGCTGCGCAAGAATCCCGGTCCGGTGATCACCGACAACCACAAGGTGGCGCCGCCTTCGCGCGTCGAGATGAAGTCGAACATGGAAGAGTTGATCCATCACTTCAAGCTCTTTACCGAGGGCTTCCATGTGCCGCCCGGTGAAGCCTATTCCGCCGTCGAACATCCCAAGGGCGAATTCGGCATTTACCTTGTCTCCGACGGCGCAAACAAGCCTTACCGAATGAAAATCCGCTCGCCGGGATTCCCCCACCTTGCGGCGCTCAATGAAATGGCCAAGGGCCACATGCTCGCCGACGTGGTTGCGATCATCGGCACCCAGGATATTGTTTTCGGGGACATCGACCGATGATGTTGTCCGCTGATGCCCTGAAAAAAATCGACCGCGAGGTCGCCAAGTATCCGGCCGACCAGAAGCAGTCGGCGGTGATGTCGGCGCTGGCCATCGCGCAGGACGAAAAAGGCTGGCTTTCCACCGAGCTCATGGATGCGGTTGCCGGCGTGCTCGGCATGCCGCCGATCGCCGTCTACGAAGTGGCGACCTTTTACAACATGTACAAGCTCTCACCGGCCGGCAAGCACAAACTGAGTGTGTGCACCAACCTGCCGTGCGCCCTGTCCGGTGGCGCCGACGCCGCCGATTACCTCAGGCAAAAGCTTGGCATCGGATTCAACGAGACAACCGCGGACGGCCTGGTCACTCTCAAGGAGGGCGAGTGCATGGGCGCCTGCGGCGATTCGCCGGTGCTGCTCGTGAACAACAAGCGCATGTGCAGCTTCATGTCGCACGAAAAAATCGACGCGCTTCTTGCGGAGCTGAAGAAAAATGCTTGAATACGGCCCCGACGCAGTAATCATGACGGGCCTCGACGGCTCGAACTGGCGCCTCAAGGACTATGAGTCGCGCGGCGGTTATAAGGCGCTGCGCAAGATCATCGCGGAAAAAATTACGCCGGACGCGGTCATCGCCGAGGTGAAGAAATCCGCTCTGCGCGGCCGCGGCGGCGCCGGCTTCCCGACCGGGCTGAAGTGGAGTTTCATGCCGCGGCAGTTCCCCGGCGCCAAGTACCTGGTGTGCAACTCGGACGAGGGCGAGCCGGGCACCTTCAAGGATCGCGACATCATCCGCTACAACCCGCACATCCTCATTGAGGGGATGATCATCGCGGCTTATGCCATGGGCATCGGCACCGGATACAACTACATCCATGGCGAGATCTGGGTCGAGTACGAGCGTTTCGAGGAGGCGCTGGACGAGGCGCGTGCAGCCGGCTACCTGGGCAAGGGCATCCTCGGCAGCGAGTTTTCCTTCGAGCTATACGGTCATCATGGTTTTGGCGCCTATATCTGCGGAGAAGAGACCGCGCTGCTCGAATCGCTGGAGGGCAAGAAAGGGCAGCCGCGTTTCAAGCCGCCGTTTCCCGCCAGCTACGGCCTGTATGGCAAACCGACGACGATAAACAACACCGAAACCTTCGCCGCAGTGCCCTGGATAATCAACAACGGCGGCGAAGCCTTTCTCGCCCTGGGCAAGCCCAACAACGGCGGCACCAAGATTTTTTCCGTTTCCGGACATGTCACCAATCCGGGCAATTACGAGGTCAAGCTCGGCACGCCTTTCGCCAAACTTCTCGAGATGGCCGGCGGCATGCGCGGCGGCCGCAAGTTCAAGGCCTGCATTCCCGGGGGCTCGTCCATGCCGGTCCTGCCGGCGGACATCATGATGCAGATCGACATGGACTATGACTCGATCGCCAAGGCCGGTTCCATGCTGGGCTCTGGCGCGGTCATCGTCATGGACGAGACCACCTGCATGGTCAAGGCGCTGCAACGCCTGAGTTACTTTTATTTTGAAGAGTCCTGCGGCCAGTGCACACCCTGCCGCGAGGGCACCGGCTGGCTCTACCGCATGGTCCATCGCATCGAAAACGGGCAGGGGCGGCAGGAGGACCTTGACCTGCTGGTCAATGTTGCCGACAACATTGCCGGGCGCACCATCTGCGCCCTGGGCGATGCCGCCGCACTTCCGGTGAAGAGTTTCATCCAGCACTTTCGCGACGAATTTCAGTACCACATCGACAACAAGCGCTGCCTCGTCAGCGTGCCCGGCGGCTATTCCACGCCTGCCCGGGAACCCGTGAAGCACGCCGCCTAGACCATGCTCAAGATCGAAATCGACGGCCGGGAGACCGAGGTGCAGAACGGCGCCACGGTGATGGACGCGGCCAACCAGCTCGACATCTACGTTCCGCATTTCTGCTATCACAAGAAATTGTCGATCGCGGCCAACTGCCGCATGTGCCTGGTGCAGGTTGAAAAGGCGCCCAAGCCCATGCCCGCCTGCGCGACCCCGGTCACCGACGGCATGAAGGTGCAGACCAATTCCGATTACGCTAAAAAAGCGCAAAAAGGCGTGATGGAGTTCCTGCTCATCAACCATCCGCTTGATTGCCCGATTTGCGACCAGGGCGGCGAATGCCAGTTGCAGGACCTTGCGGTCGGTTACGGCAAGAGCGCCTCGCGCTACCAGGAAGACAAGCGCGTGGTCTTTCACAAGAACATCGGGCCGCTCGTTTCGATGGAGGAGATGACCCGCTGCATCCACTGCACGCGCTGCGTGCGCTTCGGCCAGGAAATCGCCGGCGTGATGGAGCTTGGCATGATGGGCCGCGGCGAACACTCCGAAATCGTTTCCTTCGTCGGCAAGACGGTCGATTCCGAGTTGTCGGGCAACATGATCGACCTGTGCCCGGTGGGCGCGCTGACCTCAAAACCCTTCCGTTACAGCGCCCGCACCTGGGAGTTGTCGCGGCGCAAGTCGATAGCCCCGCATGACAGCCTCGGCTCCAACCTGGTGGTACAGGTCAAGCAGAACAAGGTCATGCGTGTGCTGCCGTTCGAGAACGACGAGTTGAACGAATGCTGGCTGTCGGACAAGGATCGCTTTTCCTACGAAGGCCTGGACACCGACCGCCTGACCCGGCCGATGCTCAAGCAGGGCGGGGAGTGGCACGAAGTGGAATGGCAGGTGGCGCTCGAGTACGTTGCCAACGGCCTGAAGGACATCAAGGCGAATCACGGCGCCGCGGCAATCGGCACGCTGGCCAGCCCGACCTCAACCCTGGAAGAAATGGCGCTGCTGGGAAAACTGGTGCGCGGGCTTGGCTCGGAGAATGTCGACTTCCGCCTGCGCCAGTCCGATTTTTCCGCTGATGGCAAACAGGCCGGCGCGCCCTGGCTGGGCATGAAGATCGCCGCCATTGCCGCGCTCGATCGGGTGCTGGTGATCGGCTCATTCCTGCGTAAAGACCATCCCTTGCTGGCCAACCGCCTGCGCCAGGCTGCAAAGCGCGGTACGCAAATCAATTTGATCCACTCCGCCGATGACAACCTGCTCATGCCGGTGCGCAACAAGGCGATAGTTTCGCCACAAGAGCTGCCGCAACTGCTCGCGCAGGTGCTCAAGGCGGTAGCCACGGCCAAAGGCAAAGCGCCTGTGCCGGCCCTGGACAAGGTCGCGGTGGGCGATGCGGCCAAGGCGATTGCCGATAGCCTCGCCTCCGGCAAGCATGCCGCGGTAATGCTTGGCAATTTTGCCCAGCAGCACCCCCAGGCGGCGCAACTGCGCCTGCTGGCGCAGGAATTGTCGGTTTTGCTCGAATGCCCGTTCGGTTTTACCGGGGAAGCCGCCAATAGCGTTGGCGGCCATATCGCCGCCTGCCAGCCCGCTTCCGGTGGCCTGAATGCGGCGGCCATGCTGGCCAAACCGCTCAAGGCTTATGTCCTGCTTGGCATGGAGCCCGAATTTGACTGC
The DNA here is from genome assembly GCA_945861875.1 of Bordetella parapertussis. Lineage (GTDB taxonomy): Bacteria > Pseudomonadota > Gammaproteobacteria > Burkholderiales > SG8-39 > CAITSH01. The sequence goes on along the minus strand of CAMAWC010000009.1, from coordinate 51,142 downwards.
CATAACCCGGCACAGGCCATGCGCGCACTGGCCGGTGCCGACATGGTCGTTGCCCTGACATCCTTTCGCGGACAGGCCGACAAGTACGCCGACGTGCTGTTGCCCATCGCGCCTTTTACCGAGACCTCGGGCAGCTTCGTCAATGCCGAGGGACGGCTGCAGAGCTTTAACGGTGTGGTTCGGCCGCTGGGCGAGGCACGCCCGGCCTGGAAGGTATTGCGTGTGCTCGGCAACCTGCTCGGCCTGGCCGGTTTCGACTACGAAAGCAGCGAAGCGGTGCGCGATGAGGTTTGCCAGGCCGCGGATTTGCCGGCGCGACTCAACAACCAGATTACCGGCCTGCAACTGCAAGCGCCGGCGTCCTCCGGCGGCCTCCAGCGCATTGCCGACGTGCCGATTTACTCTACCGATGCGCTGGTGCGTCGCGCCGCATCGCTGCACAAGACGGCCGATGCTGCGGCGCCCTGCGCGCGCATGAATGGCGCGCAACTGGCCGCGCTTGGCCTTGCTGACGGACAGGCCGTGCGGGTAACGCAGGAGGGCGGCGAAGCCCGCCTTGTCGCCCGCCTCGACAACGGTGTTCCCGCCGGTTGCGTGCGCGTGGCGGCCGGACACGCGCTGACCGCGCAACTGGGCGCGATGGCCGGCGAAATCAGCGTGGTGAAAGCGTGAGCGAAATCGTCCAGACCTTGTCGGGAATGTCCTCCGCGTGGTTTGGCCCGCAGTGGGGCCCGGCGCTGTTCACCTTCGTCAAGACGCTGGTGCTGATCACCTGCATCGTCGCGCCCATGTTCATCTGCGTCGCCTATTTGACACTGTGGGAGCGCAAGCTCATCGGCTGGATGCAGATCCGTATCGGCCCCAACCGCGTCGGTCCGCTCGGGCTGTTGCAGCCCATAGCCGACGGCGTCAAGCTGCTGTTGAAGGAAATCGTTATTCCGACCAATGCCAGCAAGGGGCTTTACCTGCTCGCTCCCATGGTAGGCCTGATGCCCGCGCTGGCCGCCTGGGCGGTGGTGCCCTTCAGCCCCGAGGTGGTGCTGGCCGACGTCAACGCCGGCCTCTTGTACATCATGGCACTCACGTCAATCGGCGTGTACAGCGTGATCATCGCCGGCTGGGCGTCCAATTCGAAATACGCCTTCCTCGGCGCGATGCGCTCGGCGGCACAGATGGTCTCATACGAGATCGCCATGGGTTTCGCGCTGGTGGTGGTGCTGATGGTCTCGGGCAGTCTCAACCTCTCTGACATAGTCAACGGGCAGTCGCGCGGCCATTTTGCCCATGCCGGACTCAACTTCCTGTCCTGGAACTGGCTGCCGCTGCTGCCGATATGCGTCGTGTATTTCATCTCCGGCGTGGCCGAAACCAATCGCGCGCCTTTTGATGTGGTCGAGGGCGAGTCGGAAATCGTCGCCGGGCACATGGTGGAGTACTCGGGCATGACCTTCGCGCTGTTCTTCATGGCCGAGTACATGAACATGATTCTCGTATCGGCGCTGACGGTGCTGCTGTTTTTCGGCGGCTGGGCGGCGCCCATCGACTCGCCGGTGTTCAACCTGGTTCCCCCGTTCATATGGCTGTTCATCAAGGTGTTCTGCGTCGCCTCGATGTTTTTGTGGATTCGCGCCACCTTCCCGCGCTATCGCTACGACCAGATCATGCGACTGGGCTGGAAGGTGTTCATTCCGCTGACGCTGGTGTGGCTGGTGTTGATCGGCGTCTGGATGCAGACGCGCTGGAACATCTGGGTATAGGACGAAATCATGGTCCAAAATTTCTTTGCCAATGCGCGCGACTTTTTCAGGGCATTCCTGCTGCTCGAACTCGCCCGCGGCATGGCGCTGACCGGCCGGCACTTGTTCGCGCGCAAGATCACGGTGCAGTTCCCCGACGAAAAAACGCCGCAAAGCCCGCGCTTTCGCGGCCTGCATGCGCTGCGCCGCTATTCCAACGGCGAGGAGCGCTGCATCGCCTGCAAGTTGTGCGAGGCGGTCTGCCCGGCGCTCGCAATCACCATCGAGTCGGAGCAGCGCGAAGACGGCACGCGCCGGACGACGCGCTACGACATCGACCTCACCAAATGCATTTTCTGCGGATTTTGCGAAGAGTCCTGCCCGGTCGATTCGATTGTGGAAACCCGCCTGTTCGAATACCACGGCGAAAAGCGCGGTGACCTGTACTACACCAAGGACATGCTGCTCGCGGTCGGCGACAAGTACGAAGAGCAGATCGCCCGTGACCGTGCGACCGATGCCGCCTACCGCTGACGCCCGGATGCCATCCAAATGAACTTTGAAACCGTCACCTTCTACTTTTTCGCGGCAATCCTGCTGTTCGCCGCGTTGCGGGTGATCACCGCGCGCAACCCGGTGCATGCGGCGCTGTTCCTGGTACTGGCGTTTTTCACCGCCTCGGTCATCTGGATGCTGCTCAAGGCGGAGTTTCTCGCAATCACCCTGGTGCTGGTCTACGTCGGGGCGGTGATGGTGTTGTTCCTGTTCGTGGTGATGATGCTCGACATCAACCTGGACCGCATGCGCGAGGGTTTCTGGAGTTACCTGCCGCTGGGCGCGACCGTCGGCCTGCTGATGGTCGCCGAAATGGCGCTGGTGCTGAGCGGGCGTTATTTCAGCCTCGCGGCGATGCCGACGCCGCCCGATCCGGGCAAGGCTTACAGCAACACCCGGGAACTCGGCCGCGTCCTGTACACCGACTATGTCTATCCGTTTGAACTGGCCGGGGTGCTGCTGCTGGTGGCGATTGTCGCGGCAATCGCCCTGACGCTGCGCCGGCGCAAGGACACCAAGGGCCAGCAACCGGGTATGCAGGTTGCCGTAAAGCGCGCCGATCGCGTGCGCATGGTGGCCATGCCTTCGGAAAAGGACCTCTAGCCGTGCTTTCCCTGTCGCACTACCTGATCCTCTCGGCGGCGCTGTTCGCGATCAGCATCGTCGGGATATTCCTCAATCGCAAGAACGTCATCGTCCTGTTGATGGCGATCGAGCTGATGTTGCTTGCGGTGAACATGAACTTCATCGCCTTCTCGCACTACCTCAACGACCTTGCCGGGCAGGTGTTTGTGTTTTTCATCCTCACCGTGGCGGCGGCCGAGGCGGCCATAGGCCTGGCCATTCTGGTGGTGTTGTTCCGCAACCTCTCCACGATCAATGTCGAGGATCTCGACAGCCTGAAGGGCTAGGCGCCGCTCACCATGACTGACATGCAAAAGCTCTACTTGCTTGCACCCCTGGCGCCGCTGGCAGGCGCCCTGGTCGCCGGCCTGTTCGGCCGCCAGATCGGCAGGGCGGGGGCGCATTGGGTAACCATCATCGGCGTGGCGGTTTCGTTTGTCGTTTCGCTGGTCATTTTTGCCGACGTGCTCAAGGGCAACCAGTTCAACGGTTCGGTGTACACATGGCTCACCTCCGGTGACACGCGTTTTGAAATCGGCTTCCTCATCGACCGCCTGACCGCGCTGATGATGGTTGTCGTCACCTTTGTTTCCCTCATGGTGCACATCTACACCATCGGCTACATGGCCGAGGACCCGGGCTACCAGCGTTTTTTCTCCTACATCTCGCTGTTCACCTTCTCCATGTTGATGCTGGTGATGAGCAACAATTTTGTGCAATTGTTCTTCGGCTGGGAGGCGGTCGGAGTAGTGTCCTACCTGCTGATCGGCTTCTGGTACACGCGGCCGACGGCGATTTACGCCAACCTCAAGGCCTTCCTCGTCAACCGCGTCGGCGACTTCGGTTTCCTGCTTGGCATCGGGCTGGTGCTCGCCTATTTCGGCACCCTTGATTACGCGGCGGTGTTTTCCCAGGCCGCCAATTTCAAGAGCGCCACCATCGAGATCATCCCCGGGTCCGCGTGGCTGCTGCTGACGGTGATCTGCATCTGCCTGTTTATCGGTGCCATGGGCAAGTCGGCGCAGTTTCCGCTGCATGTCTGGCTGCCCGATTCGATGGAAGGCCCGACGCCGATTTCCGCCTTGATCCACGCCGCCACCATGGTGACCGCCGGCATATTCATGGTGGCGCGCATGTCGCCGCTGTTCGAGTTGTCGGACACGGCGCTGTCGTTTGTCATGATCATCGGAGCCATCACCGCCTTCTTCATGGCCTTGATCGCACTGGTGGTGTACGACATCAAGCGCGTGGTGGCGTATTCGACCCTGTCGCAGCTGGGCTACATGACCGTGGCGCTGGGCGCTTCGGCCTATTCGGCCGCCATCTTCCACCTCATGACCCACGCCTTTTTCAAGGCGGTGCTGTTCCTTGGCGCCGGTTCGGTGATCATCGCCATGCACCACGAGCAGGACATGCGCAAGATGGGCGGCCTGCGCAAGTACATGCCCATCACCTACCTCACGGTGCTGATCGGCGCCCTGGCCAACGCCGGTTTCCCGCCCTTTGCCGGTTTCTTCTCCAAGGACACCATTATCGAAGCGGTACACGCCTCGCACACGCCGGGGGCGGGCATTGCTTATATCGCGGTGCTGCTGGGTGTCTTTGTCGGCGCCATCTACTCCTTCCGCCTGGTGTTCTTTGCCTTCCACGGCAAGGAGCGTTTCGACACCGCCGGGCATGGCCACGGCCACGATGATCACGGCCATGGCGCTGGTTCTCATGCTGGAGGCCCGCACGAATCGCCCTGGGTGGTCTGGTTGCCGCTGGTGCTGCTCGCCATTCCGTCGGTGGCCGCCGGCTGGGTTATCGGCACGGTGCTCTACGGCGGGTATTTTGACGGGGCGATTTATTTCTCCGCCGCCCACCCGGTGATGAAAGAACTTGGATCAGAGTTTCACGGCGTATGGCCGATGATGGTTCACGGCCTGACCGGCCTGCCGTTCTGGTTTGCTGTCGCCGGCCTGCTGGTCGCCTGGTACCTGTACATACTGCGCCCGGACCTGCCCGCGGTGCTGCGCAAGAAAGCCGGTGTGCTGGTCACCATTCTCGAGCAAAAATACGGCTTCGACCGGTTCAATGACTGGTTTTTCGCCGGCGGCGCCCGCATCGTCGGCAGCGGCTTGTGGAAGTTCGGTGATGTCACCGTCATCGACGGCATCATGGTCAACGGCAGCGCGCGCCTGGTAGGCTGGGTTTCGGGCATCGTCCGCCTGTTCCAGTCCGGCTACATCTATCACTACGCCTTCGCCATGATCATCGGGGTTTTTGTGCTGCTAACGCTTTGGTTCGGCAGGGTATGAGCATGACGCCCTGGCTGTCACTTGCCATCTGGATCCCGATTCTCGCCGGCCTGGTGGTGCTCGCCACTGGCGACGACCGCAACGCCCGTATCGCGCGCGTCATCGCCCTCACCGGAGCGCTCGCCGGCCTGTTTGTCAGCATTCCGCTGTGGGGCGGGTTCAACACCAGCCTGGGAACAATGCAGTTTGTCGAAATGAAGCCCTGGATAGAGCGCTACAACATCAATTACCACCTCGGTGTGGACGGCATCTCGATGTTGTTTATCCTGCTCAACAGCCTGATCACCGTGCTGGTGGTCATCGCCGGGTGGGAGGTGATACAAAAGCGCGTGGCGCAGTACATGGCCGCATTCCTGATCATGTCCGGTCTCATGAACGGGGTGTTTTCAGCGCTCGATGGCATGCTGTTCTACGTTTTCTTCGAAGCGACCCTGATCCCGATGTACATCGTCATCGGCGTCTGGGGCGGGCAGAACCGCGTTTATGCGGCGATCAAGTTCTTCCTTTACACCCTGCTCGGGTCACTGCTGATGCTGGTGGCATTCTTGTACCTGTTCAACAAGTCGGGCGGCAGCTTCGAGATTCTCGACTGGCACAAACTGCCGCTGGCGATGCCCGCACAAATCCTGCTGTTCTTCGCTTTCTTCCTGGCGTTTTCGGTCAAGGTGCCGATGTGGCCGGTGCATACCTGGCTGCCGGATGCGCACGTCGAGGCGCCCACCGGCGGTTCGGCCGTGCTGGCGGCAATCATGCTGAAGCTGGGTGCCTACGGTTTTATCCGCTTCTCGCTGCCCATCCTGCCCGACGCCAGCCACTATCTTTCGGGCTTCATGATCACGTTGTCGCTCATTGCGGTCGTCTACATCGGTTTGGTGGCCCTGGTGCAGACCGACATGAAAAAACTGGTGGCCTACTCGTCGATCTCGCACATGGGTTTTGTCACGCTGGGCTTTTTCATATTCAATTCCTACGGCATCGAGGGCGCGCTGGTGCAGATGATTTCCCACGGCTTCGTGTCGGCGGCGATGTTCCTGTGCATCGGCGTCATGTACGACCGCATGCATTCGCGGAACATCGCCGACTACGGCGGCGTGGTCAACACCATGCCAAAATTTGCCGCGCTGATGATGCTGTTCTCCATGGCCAATTGCGGCCTGCCCGCGACCTCGGGCTTTGTCGGCGAGTTCATGGTCATCATGGGGGCGATCAAGTTCAATTTCTGGATCGGCCTGCTTGCCTCGACCACGCTGATATTCGGCGCCGCCTACACGCTGTGGATGTACAAGCGCGTGATATTCGGCGAGGTCGCCAACGCCCATGTGGCCGGACTCAAGGACATCAACGGGCGCGAGCTGCTGGTGCTGGGCGTGCTCGCCGTCGCGGTTCTTGTCATGGGACTCTATCCCCTGCCGTTCACCGAGGTGATGCACGCGTCGGTGAATGACCTTCTCAAGCATGTCGCGGTGAGCAAGCTCTGATGACCCCCTTCATTCCACCAGCCTTTGCTCCGGCAGCCGCCGAAATATTCCTGTTTGGCATGACCCTGGCCATCCTGGTCATTGACCTGTTCCTGCCGCAGCGCTGGCGCATCGTGACTTACGCGCTTGCCCAGTTCACGCTGCTCGGCTGTGCGGTGCTCTCCACCGGCCTCATCGTCGCCTCCGGCGGCGAGGTGTTCTACACCTTTAACGACACCTATGTGTCCGATGTGATGGGCGGAGTGCTCAAGCTCGCCACCTATATCAGCGTTTCGGCCTGCCTGGTCTATTCACGCCAGTACCTTGCACAGCGCAAGCTCCTGAGCGGGGAGTTTTTCGTGCTGCTGCTGTTTGCCACGCTGGGCATGATGGTCATGATCTCGGCCAGCCATTTCATCACCGTTTATATCGGACTGGAATTGCTGTCGCTGTGCCTGTACGCCATGGTCGCGCTCAACCGCGACTCGGCCGCCTCGACCGAGGCGGCGATGAAATATTTCGTTCTGGGCGCGCTCGCCTCCGGCCTGCTGCTCTACGGCATGTCGATGATCTACGGCGCCACCGGCACGCTGGAGATCGCCAAGATCGCCAAGGCGATCGAACTGGGGCAGGCCGACAAGACGGTGCTGGTGTTCGGCCTGGTGTTCCTCGTCTCCGGGCTGGCGTTCAAGCTGGGCGTGGTGCCCTTCCACATGTGGATTCCCGACGTCTACCACGGCGCGCCCACGGCCATGACCCTGGTGATCGCCACGGCGCCCAAACTGGCGGCTTTCGCCATGGCGATACGCCTGCTGGTCAACGGCCTGCTGCCCCTGGCCATCGACTGGCAGCAGATGCTGGTCATCATGGCCGTGTTGTCCATGGGTATCGGAAACCTTGCCGCCATCGCCCAGACCAATATCAAGCGCATGCTCGCTTATTCGACCATTTCACACATGGGCTTCATGCTGCTGGGCCTGCTCTCGGGCGTGGTGGGCGGCAACTGGCTCAATGCCGCCGATGCCTACAGTGCGTCGATGTTCTACGTCATCGTCTATGTGCTGATGAGCCTGGGGGCCTTTGGCATGGTGTTGTTCCTTTCGCGCGCCGGATTCGAGGCCGAGAACATCGATGATTTCCGCGGCCTCAACCAGCGCAGCCCGTGGTACGCCTTCATCATGCTGCTGCTGATGTTCTCGATGGCCGGTGTGCCGCCCATGGCGGGTTTTTATGCCAAGCTTTCGGTCATACAGTCGACCATCGCCGCAGGACAGGTGTGGCTGGCGGTGGTGGCGGTGCTGTTTTCCCTCATCGGCGCCTTTTACTACCTGCGCGTGGTCAAGCTGATGTACTTCGACGAACCCCGGGATACCGCGCCCCTCGCGGCCGACTGGGACATGCGTGTGCTGCTGTCGGCAAACGGCCTGGCGCTGCTGCTGATCGGCCTTGCCCCGCAGTCACTGATGGCCTTGACGTTTATCGCCATCAAGACGCTTTGAGTCGCTGCCGGCAGGACCTCGGCATCCATCGTGATGCCTGAACCCAAGGACCTCACCGAGCACGAGGTGTCGAGCGAACAGGTCTTTGACGGTGTGCTGCTCAAGGTCAGGCGCGACGCCGTGCGCCTGCCCGATGGCAGCAGCGGAGGGCGCGAATACATCGAACACCCCGGCGCGGTCGCCATCCTGCCCATTCTCGATTCAGGCGACATCGTGTTCGAGCGCCAGTATCGCTATCCGCTGCGCCGTACCATGATAGAAATCCCGGCAGGGAAAATCGATCCCGGCGAAGAACCCTTGCTTACGGCAAAACGTGAGTTACTGGAGGAAACCGGCTATGCGGCACGTGAATGGCGCCACCTGCTGACTTTCCATCCGGTGATCGCCTACTCGACCGAGCGCATTGAGATATTCCTGGCGCGCAGCCTCGAGCACAAGGGGGCGAAGCTCGACGCGGGTGAATTTCTAGAGGTATTTTCCGCGCCGCTAGCCGATGCGCTCGAATGGGTACGCATCGGAACCATCACCGACTCCAAGACCATCATCGCGCTGATGTGGCTGGACAAAATGCAGACGGGTGGCTGGGACCCGGCTTGAGTCCTTGCCGGGTGGTTTCAAGCGGTCGCTAGCCGCTAAGCCCTAGCCGCAGACGCCGACCCAGCCGCAGGCGGTGCAGAAATCGCAGCCATCCTTCTTGATCACGGCATGGTTGCCGCATTCGGCGCACAGGCCGCCTTTCATGGCCGACGCGGCACCGGGTTTGGGCGCCTGCAAAATGCCCATTTGCTGCACCGGCGCACCGTCCTCGAGCAGGATGCCCAGCATGGTGTAGCGGTGAAGGATGAGTGCGGCCACGTGCGACACGGTCGAGGGCCAGTTTTTCTTGCGCCGCTGTCCCGGCACGAAGGCCATGAAATCGCCCAGCGGTTCGGGGAAGTCCAGCAGCTTGCGCAGCTTCATTCCGATCCAGGCAGGGTCGATCACGCGCATGTCCAGAGAAAGGATTTTGCACAGGCCGTCGAGGGCGCGCGGATACTCCCCGGACAGCCACATCGAGTAGGGGCGGGTGACACCGTCGGGCAGTGTGATCTCCTTGAGGCCCAGCACGAAATCATCGCCGGTGCCGGCGTTGAGCACATCGACGGTCCAGGACATGGTGCCGTCGGTGCCGGTTTTCGGCTCCTTCAGGCTGAACAGGGTGTCGAGCACGGGTCCGGTTTTGCGCTCGTCCAGGGCGCCCAGCTGCTCGACGCGGTAACGCACCACCTGCGCCACTGCCGCCACCACGCTGGGCATGCGTTTTTTCTCGCCATGCGGCGGGAAAGGCATGTCGAAGGCGTCGTCGCCGGCGGTCTTGGCCAGGGTGTCGAGCTTGACGCGCAGCCAGGCCGGATCATTGGCGCGCATGTCCATCGACAGCGTCTTGGCGAGGGCGCCGATGCCGCGCGGCTGCTCGCTGCCGTTGACCCAGACCTCAAACGGGTGGGACTTGCCTTCGTTCTCTATGTGGCCGACGAACAGCGCAAACGCGCCGTGGGCGTGTTCGATCATGTAAGTCCAGGCCGGGTTGCCCCCGGCCAGTCCCGGCCGTCCGGGCCAGCGCAGCGACGAGAGCACCGGTTCGGGCACCGACTTGATCTCGATGCGCCGGTTGACGTCGTTGAGCACAAAGTCCTGCGGTCCGCTTTTCTCCGGGCCGACCGAGAGCACCGAACCGAGCACGCTGTTGGGCCGGTAGGTGGCGAGGCCCTTCAGGCCGGCTTTCCATGCACTGAAGTACAAGTCCTGGAATTCACCATACGGATAATTCTCCGGCACGTTCACGGTCTTGGAAATGCTCGAGTCGATAAAAGGCGCGACCGCGGCCACCATGTCCTTGTGCGCTTTTGCGCTCAATTCGAGTGCGGTGACGAAATAGGCGGGCAGGCCGGTGGCGGGCGACTCAACCGTGGCGGCGGCATCGGCGGGCGCCGTGACGACATGGGCCGGATGGGCGTGACGGTAAACACGCCAGGCGCGATCCTCGACCGCGAATTCCTTCATGCTGCCGTCGGGCATGCGCTTTTTGCGCGAATACACCCAGGAGAAGGGCGGCTCAATGCCGTTCGAAGCGTTGTCGGCAAACGCCAGGCTGATGGTGCCGGTCGGCGCTATCGAAAGCAGGTGGCTGTTGCGCAGGCCCTGCTTGCGGATCAGCGACTTGATCTCCGCCGGCAGGCGTGAGGCAAAGCTGGTGCCCGACAGGTACATGTCGGCGTTGAACAGCGGGAAGGCGCCGCGTTCATGTGCGAGTTCGCTCGAGGCGCGGTAGGCTGCGTCGCGCATGTGCTCGGAAATCTTCGCCGCCATGGCGCGCGCCTGGGCGCTGTCGTAGTGCAGGCACAGCATGATCAGCGCATCGCCCAGGCCGGTAAAGCCGAGGCCGACGCGGCGCTTGCTGGCCGCCTCGCGCTGCTGCTGGGGCAGCGGCCAGGCGGTCACCTCAAGAACGTTGTCGAGCATGCGAACGGCCACAGACACCGTTTTCTCGAACGTCTCGAAATCAAAACGCGCCTTTTCCTCGAAGGCGTCATGAACAAAGCGCGTCAGGTCGACCGAGCCGAGGCAGCAGCAGCCGTAGGGCGGCAGCGGTTGTTCGGCGCACGGGTTGGTCGCCTCTATGCTCTCGCAGTAGTAGAGGTTGTTTTCGCTGTTGATGCGGTCGAGAAAGAGGATGCCCGGCTCGGCGTGATCGTAGGTCGAACGCATGACCTGTTCCCACAGTTCGCGCGCGCGCAGCTTGCGATAAACCCACTGGCCGTCGTCGCGCCGGTAGGCGCCGGCGGCGAGCATGTCCTGGTGCGGACGCGACTTGTGCGCGAGTTCGATGTCGCCGTCGGTCTCCACCGCATGCATGAAGGCGTCGGTCACGCCCACCGAAATGTTGAAGTTGGTAAGATCGCCCTCGTCCTTGGCGCGTACGAAATCTTCTATGTCCGGGTGGTCGCAGCGCAGTACCGCCATTTGCGCACCGCGGCGCGCACCGGCTGACTCGACTGTTTCGCAGGAGCGGTCGAACACGCGCATGTAGGACACAGGACCACTGGCACGAGAGCGCGTGCCCTTGACCTCGGCGCCCTTGGGCCGTATGGCGGAAAAGTCATAACCGACGCCACCACCACGGCGCATGGTTTCTGCCGCTTCCTGCAGGGCGATGTAAATGCCGGGTTTGCCATCCACCGTCTCGGAGATCGAGTCGCCGACCGGTTCGACAAAGCAGTTGATCAGCGTTGCCTGCAATTGCACGCCGGCGGCCGAATTGATGCGTCCGGCCGGAATGAATCCGGCCTCCATGGCAGCCAGGAAGCGCGCGGCCCAGTGGGCACGCTTGTCCTCGGCTTCGACCTCGGCGAGCGCGGTGGCGACTCGGCGGCGGACTTCGTCTATCGTCTGTTCGTGGCCTTTGGCGTATTTTTCGATCAGTACGTCACGGCAGATTTCCTGTGCTTCAAGAGGGGTTTGGAGTTGCAGGTGAAGGTGTGTCGTCATGTTCTTTTTATATTGGGGAATTGTCGGTGGCGGGTGTGAAATTCGAACCAGTCATCAGGCTACGCCTCCGGCCGGAAAAATCAAACACTGAATGGGTGCGGGGGTACTGATTGCGCTTCTCGTTTCGAATTGGTGACAGGTTTCACGGCCTGGCATAACTAATGCGGTAGATCGCGCCGGCGTAGTCGTCCGACACCAACATCGAGCCATCAGGCATGGTTTCAACGTCCACCGGGCGCCCGGACACGTTCTCGCCCTGCAGCCAGCCTTCGGCGAACACCTCCTGCCCGGTGACTCTGCCACCGGCCAGGGTGACGCGTTTGATGCGATAGCCGATCTTTTTCGAGCGGTTCCAAGAGCCGTGCTCGGCGATGAAAATGCTGTTGCGATATTCGGGCGGGAACTGGCTGCCGTTGTAAAAACGCATGCCCAGGACGGCGACATGCGGTCCGAGTTTCGCCTGCGGCGGCGTGAACTCGCGGCAGGCGCGTTTTGATCCGAACTCCGGGTCGGGCAGGTCGCCCTGGTGGCAGTAGGGAAAACCGAAGTGCAGGCCGGAAGTGGGCGCGTGGTTGAGTTCGTCCGAGGGCAGTTCATCGCCGAGCGAGTCACGACCGTTGTCGGTGAACCACAGTGACTTGTCCTCCGGATTCCAGTCAAAGCCGACCGAATTGCGCACGCCGCGCGCTACCACCTCATAGCCCGTGCCATCGAGGCGGATGCGCGCAATCAGCGCGTGCCGGTCGCTCGGTTCGCAGACGTTGCACGGCGCGCCCACCGGCACGTAAAGCCAGCCGTCGGGGCCGATGCGGATGAATTTCCAGCCGTGATGCCTTTCACGCGGGAAGCGGTCGGTAACCAGTACCGCCGCCGGCGGCTTGTCGAGGCGGTCTTCAATGTTGTCAAATCGCAAGATGCGGCCCACTTCGGCCACATATAGCGCGCCGTCATGAAAGGCGACGCCATTGGGCATGTTCAGGCCGGATGCGATGGTGAGGACACGGGTCGCCTTGCGACCGTCGTGGCTAACGGCATAGACGCGGCCATCGCTGCGCGTGCCGACAAACAATGTGCCATTGGCGCCCCAGGCCATGGAGCGGGCATTGGGCAGGCTGTCGGCGAATACCTCGATGCGAAAGCCGGGCGGCAGTTTTATTTTGTCCAGCGGCAGGCGCTGTGCCACCGCGCCGTTACCCCAGGCGAGCAGGCAGAGCGCTCCCAGCAGGAGTGCTTTTTCGAGTATTGGCGCTATGCGATAGGCTGGAAAGCCACGACTGGCAAGGCTTTCCAGTCGATTACCGTGTCGAGCGGGGGTCACGCATTCACTTTCAGCGGGGCGAGGAATGCCGTCAGTGCGTCCAGCACCTCGTCCGGCTTTTCCGCCATCAGCGCGTGCCCGCTGCCGCTGACCTGCACGCTGCGCACATCCTTGAGCGCGGCCAGCAGGTCGCGCGCGCCGCGCGGCGGGGTCATCTGGTCGCGCTTGCCGATAATGGCCAGCGCCGGACAGTTGACGCGTGCGGCGCTTTCCAGTCCTGCGGCGTAGTTGTTACAGGCGGCGAAATCGACATAAAGAACGCCGGGCTTTTGCCGCTGCAGCAGCCTGAGGTTTTCACCCACCACCCAGAATCCGGGGCCGGGATTGCTCGGGTAGTGCGCGAGGGACGAGTGCGACCAGATGTTGATCATGTCATGCGCCGATGCCTCGTCCTGTTTTGTCGCGGCCAGCAGCTCAGGCGACACACGCATCGGGAAGGCCGGCCCGAGCAGGGCGATGCTGGTGATTCTTTCAACGTATCGTGCCGCGCATTCGAGCGCGATCAGCGCGCCCATGCTGTGCCCGATCAGTGCCGCACGCTTCACGCCGGCTGCATCCATCACGCCAGCCACCCAATCGGCCAGGTCCTCGACGCTTTCCAACGGCGCGCCGGCGCTGCGACCGTGGCCGGGCAGGTCAATTGCGAGCACGCCATAACCGTGATGGGCCAAATAGCGCGATTGCAGTATCCACACACTGTGGTCGTGTTCGCCGCCGTGGATGAACACCACGGTCGGCAATCCGGCGTCAAACGCCTTGCCGCCGGTGTAGACGTAGGTGTCGTTGCCCTTGACCTTGAGTTCCATGTTCCGGCCCCTAGCCTTTTTGCGACGCGCGCAGGCCCGCCGACAAGTCGTCAATAAGGTCGTCGGCGTCCTCAAGGCCTATGGACAGGCGCATCGTGCCACCGGTTATACCGGCGGCGGCGAGGGCCGCCTCGTCCATGCGAAAGTGCGTGGTGCTCGCCGGATGGATGACCAGTGACTTGGCATCGCCGACGTTGGCGAGGTGCGAAAAAATGCGCAGCGCTTCGACAAAGCGCTGCCCGGCGGCGCGATCGCCCTTGATGTTGAAGCTGAACACCGCACCGCAACCTTTGGGCAACAGCTTTTTCGCCAATTCGTAATCCGGATGCTCTGGCAGTTCCGGGTAGGACACCGTGGCCACGGCCGGATGCCGGACCAGGAATTCGACCACCTTGCGCGTGTTCTCGACATGGCGTTGCATGCGCAGTGGCAGCGTCTCCACCCCTTGCAGGATCTGGAAGGCGGTGGCCGGACTCATGCAGGCGCCAAAGTCGCGCAGGCCCTCGCGGCGGGCGCGAAGCGAAAAAGGAGCCACCGTCGATTCCTCGGCGAAGTTCATGCCGTGAAAGCCCTCGTAGGGCTCGGTCAATTCGGGAAATTTCCCCGACGCCTGCCAGTCGAAAATGCCGCCATCGACGAGCACACCGCCTATGGCCACGCCGTGGCCGCCGAGGAACTTGGTGGCCGAATGGAACAGCAGGTCGGCGCCGTGATCGAAGGGTTTTAACAGGTAGGGCGTGGTGAAGGTTGCGTCGACCATCAGTGGCAGCTTGTGTTCGTGGGCGATGGCCGCCACTTCGGGAATGTTCAACACATCGAGCCCCGGATTGCCCAGAGTTTCGGAGAACAGAACTTTGGTATTGGGCCGGATCGCCTTGCGCCAGGCCGCAAGGTCACGCGGCTGGACGAAGGTGGTTTCAATGCCAAAGCGCCTAAGCGTGTAATGCAGCAGGTTGTGCGAGCCACCATAGAGCGCGCTCGATGCGACGATGTGCGAACCGGCGCCGGCGATGGTGGCAAGCCCGAGGTGCAGCGCCGCCTGGCCGCTGGCGGTGGCAATGGCCGCGACGCCGCCTTCGAGTGCCGCCATGCGTTCCTCGAGAACGGCATTGGTGGGGTTGGAAATGCGCGAATAGACATGGCCGGCGCGCTCCATGTTAAAGAGCGAAGCGGCGTGGTCGGAGTCGCGAAAAACAAACGAGGTGGTGAGGTAAATCGGTGTCGCTCTGGCGCCGGTGTGCGGATCGGGTGCCTGGCCGGCGTGCAGGCTGAGGGTGTCGAACCCGGGGTATTTCGGTTTGGCCATCGTGCCTCCAGAAGATGGCCGGATTCTACCCGTGGGGCCGGAACTGGGGGCGGAACCGGGGCAGGGCGGGGACGGCGCGCAGGCCGTCCCCCGATTACCGTATTACCGTATTACCCTTGCAGCTTGATCGGCACGTAAAGCTTTGAGTCTCCGCGTTGTACCAGAACGGCGATCTGGTCCTTTGCCTTGCCGGCGATGTTTCGCAGCTGTTCGACGCTGTTGATGCTTTCGGTGCCGGCGGCGAGGATGACGTCGCCCGCTTGTATGCCGGCACGTGCGGCGGCGCCACTGGCTTGCTCGACCACCAGCCCGCCTTTGACCTGCAAATGCCGCTGCTCATCGGCGCTCAGCGGGCGCACCGCGAGGCCGAGGCGACCGGGCTTGGCGGCAGGCTCAGTATCGTTGGCCGCGGCTTTGTCCGAGGGTACCTCGCCCAGACTCACCTTCAGGTCACGCTTGGAACCGCCGCGCCATACCTGCAAGCTCACCGATTGTCCCGGTTTGAGTTCGCCAATGACCCTTGGCAGGTCGGAGGATTTTTCAATGACCGTACCTTCAACCGTCAGAATCACGTCGCCGGCGGCCATGCCGGCTTTTTCCGCCGGGCTGTCGCGCTCAACCGAGGTCACCAGCGCGCCCTCCGGCTTGGCGAGGCCGAATGATTCGGCCAGTTCCTTGGTCACGCCCTGCACGCCGATACCGAGGCGGCCGCGGCTGACCTTGCCGTATTGCTGCAACTGGTCCTTGACCTTCATCGCCACATCTATCGGTATCGCAAAGGACAGGCCCATGTAGCCGCCGGTCTGGCTGTAGATTTGTGAATTGATGCCGATGACTTCGCCGTTCATGTTGAACAGCGGGCCACCCGAATTGCCCGGGTTGATGGCGACGTCGGTCTGGATGAAGGGCACATAGTTCTCATCGGGCAGGCTGCGCGACTTGGCGCTGATGATGCCGGCGGTGACGGTGTTCTCCAGGCCGAAGGGCGAGCCGATGGCGGCGACCCATTCGCCGGTCCTCGCCTTGGCCGAGTCACCGATATGCACCACCGGCAGGCCGGTTGCGTCGATTTTTACCAGGGCGACGTCGGTGCGGCGGTCCACACCCAGCACCCTGGCCTTGAATTCACGCTTGTCAGTAAGCCTCACCGTGACCTCGGTGGCGTCGGCCACGACGTGGGCATTGGTGAGGATGGTGCCATCGGCGCTGACAATAAAGCCCGAGCCCTGGCCCTGTTTTGGCTGCGCACGCTCTTGCGGCATCGGAAGGCCGAAGCGGCGGAACAACTCAAAGGACGGGTCGTCGGGGTTCGCGGCGGTCTGGCGCTTGAGCGAGGTGACGCTGATGTTGACCACGGCGGGGCCTTCGCGCTCCACCAGTGCGGTGAAGTCGGGCAGGCCGCGGGCATTGACCGGGGCTGCGGCAAGCGCCTGGGTACTGGTGGCCGCAGGCGCGGCTTGGGTGCTGGAGATGCCCGGCAAGCCGCTGTATGCGCCAATGCCCAGGCCGAGTGTCAGTGCGGCAGCGACGGAAACGGCAATTTTGTTGTTCATGGAGTCCCTCCTGTTGATGGTCGTTCAAGCATGCTTTGAACACGCAACAGGCCGCAGGTTCCTTGCAAACCCCGACTGATACAAAGTGTTACTTCTGGCCGATGGTGACGCCGGCGCGCCGGGTCACGCGCTAGTGCGCCGGGGCTTGCTACTTTTGCTGCTGTGCCAGGGCTTCTTCGCGCACCAGTTGTTCGGCGCGTGCTTTCTTGATGATGTCTGCCACTTCAGTAGAGCCCATCTTCAGAGCCAGTTCCAGCGCCGTGTCGCCCTCCTTGCTGATGATGGCGACATCGGCGCCGTTGCGGATCAGCAGTTCGACCATTTGCGCATTGCCGCGCGCCGCGGCGTACATCAGGGGCGTGTAGCCGTTGTCGGCGAGCAGGTTGGGATCAAAATTCATCGACAGGATTTTCTGCGCATACACCAGGTTGCCTTTTTCGATGGCGTAGAACAGCGTCTTGATGCCCTCGGCACTTTTTTCCTTGGGTTTTTCCTCAAGACCGGTGGGTAGCAGGCCGATGATGTAATTGATCAGCGACATGCCGACCATGGCCACCAGGGCAAGGATCAGTGGAACGGTGGAGATGCCCAGCTTCTCGGCGATCTGCGCCGGCATGTTGGCACCGGCCGCCAGGGCGATGAACATCAGGAAGAAGGTGAACTTGAGGTAAAAGAACAGCGAGATCAACACCACCACCGCGAGGATGGCGATGAGGTGGTCGGAGTTGACGCCCCAGCCCTCGAGCATGTCGTGCGGGAGGTTGGCAAGGACGGCGGTCAGGCCGATCAGGCCGACCAGCGCCCATTCCCTGGCTTTTGGATTAAGTTGCATGCCCAAACTCCCCGACGACTGTTGTTGTACCTGCAGGGTGTGCCTGGAGGCCTGCCACGGCAAAAGGCAGGCTGCTATGATAAATCATTCGCGCCAAAGCCTGTAGCCCGCAATTCACCGACAATTTTAGCCATGAGCAAAGCATTTACCAAGGAAAACGACGAAGTCGAGGACGAAGTCCCGGAACCGGTTGCCAGCCTGCCGGCGGGAACGAAGAATTACATCACCCCAGCCGGCCACCTGCGCATGAAAACAGAGCTCAAACAGCTGGTCGAGCACGAGCGGCCCGAGGTGGTGCGCATCGTCTCCTGGGCGGCGTCCAACGGCGATCGTTCCGAAAACGGCGACTACCTGTATGGCAAGAAGCGCTTGCGCGAAATCGACAGGCGCATCCGCTACCTGATGAAGCGACTGGAAATTGCCGAGGTGGTCGATCCGCGCGACCTCGACCATGAGCGGGTATTTTTTGGCGCCACGGTGACCTATGCCGACCCGCGCGGCGAGCAGCGTACCGTTGCCATCGTCGGTATCGACGAGGTTGACCCGTCGCGCGGCCGGGTGTCGTGGATTTCCCCGGTTGCGCGGGCCCTGCTCAAGGCGCGCGAGGGCGATACCGTGGTGTTGCGCACGCCAAACGGGCCCGAGGACCTGGAAGTGCTGGAAATCCGCTACGAATTCCTCGAGTAGACCGTCCGCAGGCCCGTGACGGTGATTGAGCCTGCCCGCCATGGCGTCCCGCCGTTATAATCGCCGCCTCCTTCGCAGCACCGTTCGCGCCGCCATCCATGCTCAGCTACCGTCACTCATTTCACGCCGGCAACCACGCCGATGTGCTCAAGCACGCCGTGTTCGTGCAACTGCTGCGCCACCTGCTGCAAAAGGACAAGCCGTTCTGGTGCATCGACACCCATGCCGGCGCTGCGCTGCACGCGCTCGACGAGGGCTATGCCACCAAGAACGCCGAGTACGAAAGCGGCATCAGCCGCCTTTGGGCGCTGCCGCGGGACGCGAGCGGGCGGCGCCGTGACCTGCCGCCGATGCTGGCGCAGTATGTCGAGCAGGTACAGGCGGTCAATCGCGGGCCGCAGCTGCGCAGCTACCCGGGCTCGCCGCAGATCGCCGTGCAGATGCTGCGCAAAAAGGACAGCCTGCGCCTGTTTGAGCTGCACAGCACAGAAAGCGAGCAGCTGGAAAAGTATTTCCGCGGCAGCGAGGCGCGTGTCGAGGTGGATGCGGGCGATGGATTTACCGGCCTGCTTTCGGTGTTGCCGCCGCCGCCGCGGCGCGCCCTGGTGCTGGTCGACCCGTCCTATGAGGACAAGAATGACTACGCCAGCGTGGTGACCGCCTTGAACGAGGGCATCAAGCGTTTTGCCACGGGCATCTACATGGTCTGGTACCCGCAGGTGCAGCGGCGCGAATCGCAGCAGCTTGCCGGCGAGCTCAAGCGCTTGCGCCAGACCGACTGGCTGCATGTCACGCTGACGGTGAAGGATCCCGCGGCCGACGGCCTTGGACTGCACGGCAGCGGCCTTTACATCGTCAACCCGCCCTGGACGCTGCCGGACATGCTCAAGCAGGCCATGCCGCGGCTGGTGCAACTGCTGGGCCAGGACGACGGCGCCCTGTACAGCCTCGATTACGAGATCGCCTGATTCTGCCTGGCCGGCGCTACAGACTGTCGAAGTAGCCGGCCATGCGCTTGCGCATCGCCGCATCCGGCACGACGCCGATTCCGGCCTGCATGTTGTCGAGCATGTGGCGCGGCTCGCGCGTACCGGGGATGGCACAGGTCACTGCCGGGTGGCCGAGGATGTACTTAAGGAAAAACTGCGCCCAGCTTTCGCAGCCGATCTCGGCGGCAAAGTCGGGCAGGGCCTTGCCCCTGACGGTACGGAACAAATCGCCTTCCTCGAACGGCCGGTTGATGATCACCGCGACCCGGTTGTCCATGGCCGTGGCAAGCAGCGCCTTTTCGGCGTCGCGTGTCGCGATGGAGTAATTGAACTGCACGAAATCGGGTTTCTCCGACTTGATCAGGGTGGCGAGCTGACGGTGTGAATCGACGGTGTAATGCGTCAGGCCGAGGTAGCGTATGCGCCCCTCCGCTTTCCAGGCACGCAGCGTCTTGAGGTGGGTCGCCATGTCGACCAGGTTGTGCACTTGCATCAAGTCCATGCCGTGCTTTTTGCCGGCGGACTTGACTTGCATGCGCGCGATCGAGGTCTGCATCTGGCGGATGCCCTCGTCGCGGCCGCTGGTCCACACCTTGGTGGCAAAAAACAAAGAAGCGGCGAGTCCGAGGTCTGTCGCGGTGGCGCCGACCACGCTTTCAGAGCTGCCGTACATGGGCGAGCTGTCGACCAGGCGACCGCCGGCGGCGGCGAACAGGCGCAGGGTTTCACGCACCGCGGCCAGTCCGGCGGCGTCGCCGGCCACATCGAAGGTCTGCCAGGTGCCCAGGCCCATGGCCGGCAGCGCCTCGCCGGTCGCGGGGATGAGGCGCTGCAACTGGCCTGGCGCCAGCGCCGCGGCGAGCGCGTCAAGCGCCGGCATGGCGGCGGCGACCGGCAGTGCGGCAAGGACTTTGAGCGCGCGGCGCCGCGCCGGGCGAGTGGGAGGTTTGCGACTGGAATCGGGCATGGGTTTGCCTGTTCATTTGCCGCCGATTATTGCAGAAGGAAGGCTAAAATGGCGCGCATGGACGAAAAAAACCAGACTGAAAAAAACGTGCTCGGCGGATCGTTGATGGCCTGCAGCTACGCACCGCTGACCGGCTATTTTCGCGACGGTTGCTGCGCCACCAACGGCGAGCAGGGTGTCGCCCACCTGGTGTGCATCAAGGCGACAGAAGCGTTCCTGGCTTTTTCTTTTGAGCATGGCAACGACTTGTCCACGCCACGGCCGGAGATGCGCTTTCGCGGCCTCAAGGCCGGCGACCGCTGGTGCCTGCATGTGTTGCGCTGGGTCGAGGCCTGGGAGGCGGGGGCGCCGCCGCAGGTGGTGTTGGAGGCGACGCACGAGGATGTGCTCAAGGTGGTACCGCTCAAGGCGCTCAAGCGGCACGCCTTTGACTTGCACTGACGGGCTGGATTCCTGTCATTGCGAGCGCAGCGAAGCAATCTCGTCGACCTTGTGACGTGAGTCGTAATTCCACAAGATTGCTTCGTCGCTTTGCTCCTCGCAATGACATGCATTTGGGGGGCTGTAACCGGTTAGAAATCTTCCTGGAGTAACTGATGGCAAAAAAAACCATAGCAATCCTGCACCCGGGTGAAATGGGGGCCGCGGTCGGCGCTTGTCTCGTGTCCGCCGGACATCATGTGGTATGGGCCTCGGCCGGGCGCAGCGCGGCGACGCGTGCGCGCGCCGGCGAGGCCGGCCTTGAAGACCTGGTCACGCTCGCCCGCGCGGTAGCGGAAGCCGAGTTTGTGTTTTCCATCTGCCCGCCCCACGGCGCGCTTGAACTCGCCGCCGAAATTGCCGAACTTGGGTTTGACGGGCTTTATGTCGATGGCAATGCCATTTCACCCGATACGGCGCGTGAGGTCGGTGCGCGCGTCGAGTTGTCGCAGGCGCGTTTCGTCGACGGGGGTATCATCGGCCCCGCGCCCTTTAAGGCCGGCACGACCAGCTTTTACCTGTCCGGACCCAAGGCAAAGGATGTGGCGGCGCTGTTCAAGGGCACATTTGTCACGGCCATCGCGCTTGACGGGCCGGTTGGCGCGGCCTCGGCGCTGAAGGTCTGCTACGCCGCATGGAACAAGGGCTCGATTGCTTTGCTTACCGCGGTGCGCGCGCTGGCCCTGCATGAGGGCGTGGACGACGCGCTGATCGGCGCATGGCAAAAGAACGTGCCCGATGTCGCCAAGCGTTCCGAGGCGATCACCAGCCAGGCGCGCAAGGCCTGGCGCTGGATAGGGGAAATGGACGAGATCGCCGGCAGCTTTGCGGCGGCCGGCCTGCCCGGCGGGTTTCACATTGCCGCCGCCGACATCTACAGCCGTCTGGAGGACTTCAAGGACGCGGCCAAAGCGCCCACCATGGGCGAGATTCTTGACGCGGTGGCCACAGGCCGGCCGGACTAGCCGTGTCTTGAAAAAGGGGGCGACGCCCCCTTTAGATCCCCCGAATCAGAGGCTGTTGAGAGGTAAGCATGCATCCGGCTTACTCTATTTTCATCTTGAATCTGTGTTTTTTCAACAGCCTGCTAGCCGACGGCTATTTTGCCGGCCGTGTTTCGATGCCGGCCATGCGTGCGAGTTCGCGGTGTAGGCGCGTCACGCGCTCGATCTCGCCCTTGGCCGGGAAGCGCTCGTAGAAACCTTCCGACTTGAACGCCTTGACCTGCTGGCTCCACGGGGCAAGGCGCTCTTCCCAGCGTTTGACCCTGCCCTCTGCCGGTTCGGCATCGGCGTGTGCCAGGTCTGCGCAGACGCGCAGCATGGCCTTTAGCGTCACCGGCTTGGTCGCCATGTAGTTGGAATGGCCCCAGGCTTCCCCCCAGACGCGTTCGGCCGCCTTGAGGAAGTCGCGCACCATGCCGTAGTAATTGGGCACCTGGGTGCGGCTGCCGCCGTGCAGCTGGATCTTGCGCCAGTCGCGGTTGACCCAGCGGTGCAGCTCGTTAAACAGTTCCGCCTGCAGGATCCATTTCTCCTGCGCGCTGCGGCCGCCGAGGCGGTTGATGCGGTAGCGGAGCGGGCTGTCGGCCTCGCTGTAAAGGCTGGCCACCAGGCGCGAGGCGAACTTGCGGTGCGGCTCGGTGAAGGACACGCGCTCATACAAGTCGATGAGGTGGCTCTTGTTGATGCGCGTCGGTGTTGAATTGATGGTGACGAACATCTCGGTGGCGAAATCCTCGCTGCGGCCGTCGAAAATCATGCACGGCACGTTGATGGTCGCCGCTTCGCCCGGGTGCTCTTCCATGTAAAAACGCAATGCCGCAAGGCGGTGCTGGCCGTCGATGATGAGGAATTTTTTTTCCGGTTCGGCGAGGTGGCCCACGCCCTCGACCCCGGCGGTTCGAAAGCCCAGGCGCTCCGAGGTGAACAGCAGCACGGTGCCGGGAATCGGCGGCTGGCTTACCGCGGTCTCGTAAAAATTTTTCAGCGCCTTGACCTTGGCTCGCGAAATGGTGCGCTGGAAGGCGGAGTCGGTGCGCTCGATCTTGGCGATGAACTGCGCGATGTCATCGCCGGCGGCGATGCGCGAGGGGGCGATTTCCTCGCCCTCGCCGTAGAAGCGGCTGATAAAGCGCACCTTGTTGAGCAGGTCGGTTGCGCGGTAACAGCCGAAGTAAAAGATACCGTCTTTTTGGCGAATCTGCGTAGCGAGCACTGTGTTCTCCTCCCTGGTTGGGGGGTACCCGTGGCGGGACTTTGGCTGGGCCGGTCGGGTACGCCTTTGTCGCAGGGTAAATATAGCCGACTTCCGGCCCCAAGGGCTAGCAAAAAGCAGTATTTTTGGCGGGACAAATGGCTGGAAAGCCGCATCTGGCGTGGCTTTGCGGACGATTTGCCATGGAATTTTCAGCCGTCTAGCAAGGCCAGGTGGGGCGGTCCGCCGGTTTGGCGCGGAAGCGTTTTGATCGCATCGGTCAGCCGGAGCGACCGGCAATCAATAGTAGAATCCGGCGTCACTAAAACAAGACCGATGCGATTCCCACCAAGGAGCCAAGCCATGAGCATCCACGCCTTTACCACCCGTCGCCGCCTGATCGCCGCCATGGGCTCCGCCGCAGCCATGGCGCCCTTTGGCGTAATGGGGCAAGGCCTGTCCAAGCGGCCTGTCCGCCTCATCGTGCCCTTTACGCCGGCGGCCGGCCCGGACATCGTTGCGCGCATTCTTGCCCCCAAGCTGCAGGCGCGTTGGGACCAGACCGTCATTGTCGAGAACAAACCCGGCGCATCGGGCACCATAGGCGCTGACTTTGTTGCCAAGTCGGCCCCTGACGGGCACACGCTGATGGTCGGTCCGGCATCGGCGCTGACGGCGCCGCTGCTCTACGCCAAGCTGCCCTACGATGTCATCAAGGACCTGACGCCCATCAGCTGTATCGGTTCGACCAGCCTGGCGCTGGCCGTGAACAAGGATGTGCCGGTGAACAACGTCAAGGAGTTCGTCGCTTACGTCAAAGCACGCCCGGGCAAGCTCAACTACGGATCGCCGGGCAACGGCACCCACCATCACTTGTGCATGGAGCTGCTCAAGCTGCAGGCTGGCATAGACATTGTGCACATTCCTTACAAGGGCTCGGCGGGCGCCGAGAACGACCTTGTTGCCGGCACCATTCCGGCGATGTTCCTGCCCATCCACGTCGCCCTGCCCAAGTTAAAGGCCGGGCAGATCAAGCTGCTCGGCTCGACGCTGCGCGAGCGCCACCCGCTGTTTCCGGATATTCCGTCGCTCAACGAGCAAGGTATCACCGGCTACGACGTTGACCTCTGGCTGGGGGTGTGGGGACCGGCCAACATGCCGGCAGACCTGGTACTCAAGATCAACACCGACTTGCGCGCAATCGTCGCCACGCCCGAAATGCGCGACCAGCTCGCAAGCCAGGGCTTGATACCCAATACCAACACGCCCGAGCAGTTTGCCAAGATGGTGCGGGATGACCATGCGCGCTGGGCGAAGGTGGTGCGCGACGCCGGCATCAAGGCCGATTGAATTGGAACGGAAGGAATAGCCCAAGCATGAACGCAATCAAGAAGGTGGGCCTGCTGGGCCTGGGAAAAATGGGCGAGCCGATGGCGCGCCACCTCATCGCCAAGGGTTTCGAGGTGACCGGTTACGACCCGGTGGCCGCGGCCTGCGACAAGACGCGCGCCCACGGCGTCGGCATCGCCGCCTCGCCGCGTGAAGTGGCGGCGGCCTGCGATGTGGTCATCATCGTCGTCGGCTTTGACCGTGACGTCGAGGGCGTGGTGTTTGGCGAGGACGGCATTGTCGCCGGTGCGTACCCGGGCCTCATCGTCGCGCTCGGTTCAACGGTGGCACCGCGTTACGCCAAGCGCCTGGCCGAACGGCTGGCCGAAAAAAACATTGTCATGCTCGATATCCCGCTCACCCGCGGCGAAGCGGCGGCGATCACCGGCAAGATGCTGATCCTTGGCGCTGGTGATGTGGCGGCTTTCGAGGCCTGCCGCCCGGCCTTCAGCGCCTTTGCCTCGGATATTTTCCACCTCGGCGAGGCCGGGGCGGGGCAGGTCGGCAAGATGGTCAACAACCTCATCCTGTGGGCCTGCATGTCGGCCAACGACGAGGGCTTGCGCCTCGGAGAGGCGCTGGGCGTCGATGCGGAAAAGCTGCGCGCCGCGCTGCATCACAGCAGCGCGCAAAATTGGTCCATGGACACCCGCGCCGAGCAAAGCGGCATGCCCTGGGCGGAGAAGGACATGAATATCGTGCTGCAGGAAGCCGATCAGGTGCGCCTGAGCCTGCCCTTGTGCGGCACCATCAAGGAAGTCATCAAGGGCCTGAAAATCCGCATGGGCCTGGGCATGCCGCAGGTGCCGGAGTAGGTTACCGTTTCGTCATCCCCGCGAAAGCGGGGATCCACCTTGACGTAAAGCGTCGATATACGCCGATACCAATTGGGTCAAAATGGATTCCCGCTTCCGCGGGAATGACGGGTCTAGGCAGTATTTCTTCAGCCGCCTGGCGCGCCCTGCGTGTTGACATACAGCGAATAGAGCGACTGGCTGCCGGCCATGAACAGGCGGTTGCGGTGGGTGCCGCCAAAGCACAGGTTGGCGCAGCGCTCGGGCAGGTCGATGCGGCCGATGAGTTTGCCTTCGGGGTTGAAAACCGACACGCCGTCAAGGCCTTCCTCGCCAAGCCCCCAGCCGCACCACAGGTTGCCGTCGATATCGCAGCGCATGCCGTCGGGCGTGCCCTTGCCCGCGTCTATCAGTTGGCGCTTGTTCGAGAGTCTGGTTCCACCATCGGTGACGTCGAAGGCGAGGATGTCGCGCGGTGTGCCGCATTGAACGACGTAGAGTTTGCTTTCATCAGGGGAGAAACACAGGCCGTTGGGCCGGTTGATGTCGGCGGCGACCACGCTTAGCTGCCCGCTTTTTGCGTCGACGCGATAGACGTTGGTGGGCAGTTCCTGTTTCGCCACATAGCCCTCGTAGTAGCCCAGCAGGCCAAAAGGCGGGTCGGTGAACCAGATCGAGCCGTCGGACTTGACGACGATGTCGTTGGGCGAGTTGAGGCGCTTGCCGTCAAAGCCGTCGGCGATCACCGTCAGCGTGCCGTCGTACTCGGTGCGGGTGACGCGGCGCGTGCCGTGCTCGCAACTGACAAGCCGGCCCTGGCGGTCGCGGGTGTGGCCGTTGGCAAAGTTGGAGGGCTTGCGGAAGATGCTGACCGCGCCGGTTTCCTCCTCCCACTTCATGATGCGGTTGTTGGGGATGTCGCTCCACAGCAGGTAGCGTCCGTCGCCAAACCAGACCGGGCCCTCGCACCAGCGAAAGCCGGTGGCAAGGCGCTCGATGGCGGCGAGGTTGAGTTTGTACTTGGCGAAAGACGGATCAACGGCACGCACCGCCGGGTCCGGATACCTTGGTGCGGGTTTCCATTGGTGTTTGTCGTCACCTGGTGGCGGGGCATTCTGGGTCATGGTGCTTCCTGATGGCTGTGGCGTGGGGCGATATTACACAATCGCGCCGAGTAAGCCTTTGGCGTATCGTCGGGCATGCCTTTTGCGCTTTACACTTTACAATTTACAATAGTCAATCACATGGCAAGAGCGGGTGGTCGGAAATGAATATCGCAGTCATCGGTGGTGGGATCGCGGGCCTTGCTTTTGCGCTTGGCCTCAAGCAAAGGGGCATCGCCTGCAAGGTGTATGAAAGCGCGCCCGAGGTGAAGGAGCTGGGCGTCGGCATTACGCTTTTGCCGCACGCCATGCGCGAATTCACCGCGCTGGGTCTGCAGGAGCGCTTGCGTGCCGTGGCGATAGAAAACAAGGAAAGCGTGTTTTTCAACCGCTTCGGCCAGCGCATATACAGCGAGCCGCGCGGCAAGCATGCCGGTTACCCGTTCCCGGAATTCGGCATTCATCGCGGCAAGCTGCACAAGGTTCTATATGACGCCGCGCGCGAGCAGTGCGGTGCACAGAATATTTTCACCAACCACCATCTCACCGGGCTCGCCCAGGATGAACATGGCGTCACGCTTGGCTTCAAGGAGAGTTCCTCGGGCAGGCAGCTCGAGCCGGTCAGGGCCGATATTGCCATCGCCTGTGACGGTGTCAATTCGGCGGTACGCCGGCAGTTTTATCCTGACGAAAAAGTCGTGTTCACCGGAATCAATTGCTGGCGCGGGGTGAGCATACGCAAGCCGATTTTCGACGGCCGCACCTATATTCGCGTCGGCACCATTGCCGCCGGCAAGATCGTCATTTACCCGATCCTCGACAACGTCGACGGCAAGGGCGGCCAACTGATCAACTGGACCACCGAAATCCGCCGCGAAGGCGACGGCATGAATGACTGGAACAAAAAGGGCTACGTCAAGGATTGCATCGACCTGTACAAGGACTGGCGCTTCGACTGGCTTGATGTGGTCGACATGATGGAGACCTCCGAGGAGGTGTTCGAATACCCGATGGTCGACAAGGACCCGGTGGCGCAATGGACCTTTGGCCGCGTTTCTTTCATGGGCGACGCCGCGCACCCGATGTATCCGCGCGGTTCCAACGGCTCGGCGCAGGCGGTCATCGATGCGCGCACGCTCGCCGACCTGCTGGTGCAGACCAAAGACCCGGTCGCGGCGTTAAAGGATTATGAGAAAGCCAGGCTGGAGCCGACGGCGAAAGTGGTGCGCACCAACCGCTCGACGCCGCCTGATTTCATCATCATGAAAGTCGACGAACTGACCGGTGACAAGCCGTTCAAGAATATCGATGATGTGATCAGCCAGGCCGAGTTGCGGCAGATTTCCGAGAACTACAAAGCAATCGCCGGCTTTTCGGTCGAAGCGGTCAAGGGGGCCGGCGCGTGAAACGTTTTGCCCGGGCAGCCGGATTGCTGGCCGGTCTTGTTGCGCTGTGTGTCCCGGTGTTCGCGCTGGCGCAGTATCCGGACCGTCCCATCCGCCTGGTGGTGCCGCAGGCGGCGGGCAGTGCATCGGACAATCTTGCGCGTGTGCTCGCCGCCGCGCTGAGCCAGCAAATGGGCCAGCAGGTGGTGGTCGATAACCGTCCCCGGGGCGCGCTCACCATAGGCATGGACATTGCGGCCAAGGCGCCGCCCGATGGATACACCATCGCCCTCGGACCGGTGGGTGCGCTGGCCATCACGCGCCACATGGTCGGCAAGCTGCCCTACGACATCGAGCGTGATTTCCAGCCCGTGGCGTTGATCAGTTACGGCCACCTGCTGCTGGCGGTGTCGCCGTCCCTGCCGGTGAAAAACGTGCGCGAGCTCATAGCCTACGCCAAGGCGAACCCCGGCAAGCTGACCAACGCCTCTTCCAGCAATGGTTCGCCGGGCCATGTCAGCGGCGAGTTGTTTAAATACATGACAGTGACGGATATCGTGCATGTGCCCTACAAGGGCGGCGCACAGGCGATCAACGACTTGATGGCCGGGCATGTGCAGGTGATGTTCGAGAGCCTCAATTCGATGGCGGCCTTCGCCCGTTCGGGCCGGGTGCGCGCCCTGGCGGTGAGCGGGGCGAAGCGCTCGGCGGTATTTCCCGACCTGCCGACGCTGACTGAGTCCGGGGTGCCCGGATACGACGTAACCTCGTGGTCGGGGCTGGTGGTGCCTGCGGGCGTGCCGCGGACCATCGTCGACCGTCTCAATGCCGAGGTCAACAAGGCCATTGTCGCGCCAGCTTACAAGGAAAAATTCGAGGCGCTGGGCAGCGAGGGCGGTGGCGGCACGCCGGAAGCCTTTGCCGAATTGATTCGCGTCGACAGCGCCAAGTGGGCCGATGTAATCAAGCGTTCGGGCGCGAAAATAGACTGACGATCCGGCGGCCGGCGCTACTGGCAAGCGCCGGTGACGTTGATTGAGGAATTCAAGGGAAGCGAATGCAGACCGTACCCGTAGTGATTGCCGGTGGTGGACCCGGCGGCCTGACGCTTGCCATCGAGCTTGGCCGGCGCGGCGTGGAATGCGTGGTGTTCAACGACAAACCGGGCACCGCCACGCTGCCGGCGGCCAATGCCACGCAGGCGCGCACCATGGAGCATTTTCGCCGCCTCGGCTTTGCGCAGGAGTTGCGCGTGCTTGGCATGCCCGGTGACTACCCCACCGACATCACCTATTTCACCCGCTACAGCCGGCATGAACTGGCGCGCTTCAAGCTGCCGCCGTCGGGCGCCGCGGCGAAAGTCGCGCGCCAGGCGAGCGGGTCCTGGAGCACGCCTGAGTTGCCGCACCGCTGCTCGCAGCTTTATATCGAACAGGTGCTGTTCAAGCACGCAGGTGCGCAGCCCGGTGTGTCGCTGCGCTTCGGCTGGCGCGTGGTCTCGTTCGAGGATGACGGCGAGGGCGTCAATGTCACCGCTGAAAAGGTGGACGGTGGCGGGCGCATCACGCTGCGCTGCTCCTACCTCGTCGGGGTCGATGGCGCGCGCAGCATGGTGCGCGAAAGCCTCGGCCTTGAGCTCGAGGGCGAGCGCAAGGTCACGCGCAATTTTGTTGGCGGACGCATGATCGCGCTGTATATCCGCGCCCCGGACCTGTACAAGAAAATCGCCGGACCGCCGGCCTGGATGTACTGGGCGGTCAACGGTGAGCGGCGCAGCTTCATGACCGCCATAGACGGCGTCGAGACCTTTGCTTTCCACACCCAGCTCAAGGTGGATGAGGAGAGGCGCGACATCAGCGACGATGAGGCGCGGCGGTTTTTCGACCAGTCGATGGGCTGCGCCTGCGATATCGAAATCATGGGCAAGTCCCAATGGAACGCCGGCTACACCCTGGTCGCCAACGCCTACAAGCGCGGGCGGGTGATGCTCGCCGGCGATGCAGTGCACCTGTTTACGCCCATGGGCGGCCTTGGCTACAACACCGCCGTCGATGACGTGGTCAACCTGGGCTGGAAGCTCGCCGCCGTGCTAAACGGCTGGGGCGGTGAGGGCCTGCTGGACAGTTACGAAATCGAGCGCCGGCCGCTCGCCATTCGCAATACCGGTATTGCCCGCGGTTACGCCGACAGCGTCGGCCTGTTTGTTCCGCCGGACAATATCGAGGATGCCACGCCTGAGGGCGAGCAGGCGCGCGCCACCGCAGGCGCCTACCTCAACGACCACGCCAGGCGCGAATTCAATATCCCGGGCGTGACCTTTGGCACGCGCTACGACGGGTCGCCGGTGATTGTGTCCGACGGCAAGCCGGCGCCACCGGACAACGCCAACGTTTACGTGCCCAGCGCAGTCCCGGGCGGGCGCGCGCCGCACTGGTGGTTGCAGGGCGAGCGTTCGCTCTACGATTCGCTTGGCTTTGAGTTCACCCTGCTGCAGTTGCGTGACGAGGCGGCTGCGGGCAGCGCGGCGTTCGAAACCGCGGCCAGGGAGCTCGGCATACCACTGACCGTACTGCGCCTGTCAGAGGCGGACGAACCGGGATTGCGCGATTTGTACGAGGCCGACCTGGTGCTGATCCGGCCCGACCAGCATGTGGCGTGGCGCGGCGGTGCGAACAAACTCGACGCGGCGGGAGTATTGCGCGCCGTCAGCGGCAGGAAGGCAAAGGGTTAGGGAAGCGCTGAATAAGTCTCTACTTCGTCGTTCCCGCGGAAGCGGGAACCCATTTTGACCCAATGAATCCACCCTTTAGGTCAAGGTGGATTCCCGCTTTCGCGGGAATGACGGACTTAATCAGAGATTCCTTAGGGAGATGAATGTGAAAAGCGAAAACGTGCAGCGTTCCGGGAAAAATGGCATCGATCCGCGCGAATGGGAAACGCGGGTGCAGCTGGCGGCGCTCTACCGGCTGTCGGCGCACTACGGTTGGGATGAACTCATTTACACCCACATTTCGGCGCGGGTACCCGGCAGTGCGGAACACTTCCTGCTCAATCCCTTTGGTCATGCCTTCAACGAGGTTACGGCCTCTAGCCTGATCAAGGTCGACCTGGATGGCAACGCCGTCGATCCGACGCCGTATCGCATCCACAAGGCCGGATTTGTGATTCACAGCGCCATTCACGCCGCACGCAAGGACGCGCTGTGCGTCATTCACCATCACACCGAGGCGGGCATGGCCTTGTCCATGCTCAAGTGCGGCTTGCTGCCGTTGTCGCAGCATGCGCAGTTGTTCCACGGCAAGGTCGGTTACCACGGCTTCGAGGGCATCGCCAATGACGTCGATGAACGCGAACGCCTTGCCGCCGACCTGGGGCGGAACTGGGTGCTGATCCTGCGCAATCACGGCATGTTGATCGCCGGGCGCACCATCCCCGAGGCCTTCAGCATGTGTTTTCATCTTGAAAAAGCCTGCCGTGCGCAATTGAAGGCCATGGCCACCGGCAGCGAGCTGACCCTGCCTGACGAAGAAGTCAGCCGCAAGACTGCCGCACGTGGTTATGACGCTCCGGGCGAACCCCTTGGCCGGCTGGAGTGGGGCAGCCAGCTGCGCCTGGTTGAGCGCATTGATCCGTCCTACCGCGACTAGCGTCGCTGGCAGGTAATGCTGCGCTGCAACCATGGCGGTGCGGTAAAAATGCAAAACCGGCATGCCTTTCCAAAAAAATGAACATGTTCGGATATATTCTTATACAATAATTCCCCACTTGTCCGGCTTTCCCGGTGCAGGTGGGGCGCCGTTGCGTTTACGGTAAATAACCCAGTGAGGAATCCATGGCAGCAGCCAGAAAAGCGGCATTGGTGACAGGTGGTGCGAGTGGCATCGGCAAGAGTGCGGTGCTGGCGCTCGCCGCCGCCGGTTACGACGTCGCCATCAACTACAGTTCCAGCGAAGCGGCGGCGAAAGCCACCGCCGCCGAGGCGGAAAAGCTCGGTGCGAAAACCCTGCTGGTCAAATGCGACGTCAGCGACGAGGCCGGCGTGCGCGCCATGCTGAAAAAAGTCGGGGACGCATTCGGCAAGCTTGATGTGCTGATCAACAACGCCGGTACCACCGCGCCGTGGAAGCCCAAGGACCTTGAGAGCCTCGACCTTGACGACTGGGACCGCGTCTTCAACGTCAATGTGCGCGGCCTGTTCCAGGTGACGCGCGCGGCCGTGCCGCTGCTCAAAAAAGGCGACAAGCCCTGCATCATCAACACCGCCAGCATCGTCGGCCTGCGCCCGGGCCCGCAGCCGCTGCCCTACGCCGCGAGCAAGGCGGCGGTGGTGAATATGACCAAGACCCTCGCCTGGAACCTCGGGCCGGAGATCCGCGTCAATGCCGTTGCGCCCGGCTGGATGGAGGGCGACTGGATGCAGCGCATGTTGAAGGACAAGTACGAAGACCTGATGGGCAAGCGCGCCAGGGCCACTCCGCTCAAGCGCTGTGTCACCGCCGATGACGTGGCCGATTCGATGATGAGCCTGATCAACGGCAACCGCTTTGTCACCGGCGAGATTGTCGTCATTGACGGCGGTTTTACTGCGTCGACTTAATTTAGCCGGAGGATGCAGCAATGATCGAGGGTGTTGTCCCATTTCCGCCTGAGTATGCGGCGCGTTACCGCGCCAAGGGCTATTGGCAGGATCGCAGCCTGCGTGATGAATTCGCCGACATGTTCAGGAAATTCGCGCCGCGGGTGTTTGTTGTCGATGGCGACAGGCAGTACAGCTATGCCGAGGTCGACCGCCTGAGCGACAGGCTGGCGCTCAACCTGCTGGAACTTGGCCTGCGCCCGCTCGATGCGGTGGTGCTGACCCTGCCCAATGTGGCCGAATTCATCATCCTGTACTTTGCGCTGCAAAAAATGGGCGCCATCCCGATTGCGGCGATTGTCACCCATCGCTACGGCGAGGTCAGCCAGTTCGTGCGCATTGCCTCGGCGGCGGCCTGTGTTTATCCGGAGTCGCAGGGCGATTTCCAGTTCGGTCCGATGATCAAGCGCGTGCAGGCCGAATCGCCGTGCATGAAATTTGCCATCGTGCTCGGCAAGGCCGGGCCGGGTGAACATTCGCTCACCGACCTGATCGCGCGCGAACCGAAACTGCCTTTGTCGGAACTGGCCGGGATCAAGCTAGACCCCACCGATCCGTGCATTTACCAGCTCTCGGGCGGCACCACCGGCATTCCCAAGCTCATTCCGCGCACGCACAACGATTACGCCTACAACTCCAAGACGGCCGCGCCGGTGTGCGAAGTGGGCGCCGATTCGGTACTGCTGCTGGTGATTCCGATCGCGCACAACCTCGCCCTCGCCTGCCCGGGCATACAAGGCTACGCCTTCAACGGTGGCAAGGTCGTGGTCGCGGCCAGCGCGCGGCCGGAGGAAATGTTCGCCCTCATCCAGAGGCATCGCGTCACCCACATCAAGGTGGTGCCGGCGCTGCTGATCCGGCTGATCAACAGTCCGGAAATCGGCAGGTACGACCTGTCTTCGCTCAAGGTCATACAGAGCGGCGGGCAGCGCATGCAGCCGGAGGTACGCATCCGCACCAAGCAGCTCATCCCAAGCGTCTGGGTGCAGGAGAATTTCGGCATGTCCGAGGGCATGCTGTTTTTCGTGCGCCGCGGCGACCCGGAAGAAGTGATGCTCGAAACCTGCGGCCGGCCGATCTGCCCTGACGACGAGGTGCGACTGGTGGATGATGATGGCAAGGACGTGGCGCCCGGCGAGGTGGGCGAACTCATCTGCCGTGGCGCCTACACGCTGCGCGGTTATTTGCGCGTTCCCGAATACAACGCCAAGCAATTCACCCCCGACGGGTTCTATTGTTCCGGTGACCTGATGCGCTTGCACCCATCGGGCAATTACGTCGTCGAGGGCCGTAAAAAAGACCTGATCAACCGCGGCGGTGAAAAAATCAGCGCCGAGGAAATCGAGAACCTGATCCTGATGCACCCGGCGGTGCAGAACGTCGCCTGCGTCGCCATGCCCGACCCGGCCATGGGCGAGAAGACCTGCGCCTGCGTCATTCCGCGCGCCGGCCAGACACTGACGCTGAAGGAACTGGTGGCGTTTCTCGCGACCAAGGAAATCGCGCGCTTCAAGCTGCCCGAGCGCCTCGAACTGATGAATGAGTTTCCGCTGTCGACCTTTGGCAAGGTGTCAAAAAAGTCGCTGGTCGAAATGGTGAGCAAGAAACTATTGAGCGTTCCATAGTGGAACTGAATCAGAACGCTCAACCCCTCTCCCCAGCCCTCTCCCGGAGGGCGAGGGTGAGAATGGCACCAGTTCGCTGTGGCGAACTGGTGAATGATCAATAGATACGGAGCACAAATGAGAATCATCGACTTGCACTGCTATCCTGGCACGCAGGAATGGATTAGCGCACAGGGGCCGTACGTCGATGCCCTGGCCAAATACTGGAACCGCACCTGGGCGCCAAAGAGTGAAGAGGACGTGCTGGCTGAATTTACCGGCGCCGGTGTCGAGGCGTGTCTGGTGGCCCTGGACCTTGAAACCACGGTGGCGACGCCGCCTTGCACCAACGAGTATGTGCATGCGATGTGGAAGCGCCATCCCAAGCGCATCATCCAGGCCTGGGGCGCGGTCGAGCCGGCCAAGGGTGAAATCGCCATTCAACAGGCGCGCAAGGCGGTGAAGGAACTGGGCTTCATCGGCTTTCACTTTCATCCGATCATGCAGCACTTTGCCGTCAACGACCGCCAGTATTACCCGCTGTTCGAGGAGATCAACGCCATGGGCGCGGCGGTGATGATAGACGTGGGCACCACCGGCATGGGCGCCGGCATGCCAGGCGGCATGGGCGCGCGCATCCGCCATGCCCATCCTGCGGCCATCGACGATCTTGCGGCGGATTTTCCCAACCTGAAAATCATCATGGCCCATCCGGGCTGGCCGTGGGTGGACGAAACCACGGCTGTCGCCTTGCACAAAGGCAATGTCTACTGGGAGATGTCGGGCTGGGCGCCGAAATACTTTCCCGGCAACCTGAAAATCGACATGCGTGCCCGGCTGCAGGACAAGATCATGTTCGGCAGCGACTACCCGAGCATGCCTTACGAGCGCATCCTGCGCGAGTGGGGCGAACTGGGCTACAAGCCCGAGATCATGGAAAAAATAATGCACGGCAACGCCGAGCGCGTACTTGGCCTTTAGCGCTGCACCTGGGCACGTCAAAAAATATAGCCGGTCATTGCGAGGAGCAACGCGACGAAGCAATCTCGTAGTGAGTCCGGGTAAGTATCAGTAGCGACAAGATTGCTTCGCTGCGCTCGCAATGACGCGGTCAATTTTTGGAGTGGACTTTTAGAAGGGAATAAGCGATGCAACACAAAGACATTCCACTGGTGGTTGATTTTCACGCCCACATGCTTGAAAAAGAGGTGTTCAAGGCCTCCACCAACAAGACGGTGTTCACCGGGTTTGGCGCCACACCGGCCACCGCGCCGCGGCCAGGCGCGCAGCAGATGATGGGTCGGATGTTCGATCCGCTGGCCGAGATCGAGGACATGGACGCGCGCGGCATAGACATGTGCGTGCCAACGGCGAGCACCGTGTTGCAGGGCACCTCCTGGGCGGACCCGAAAACCGACCTGGAGTTGTGCATGCGCTGCAACGACCAGTCGGCCGATTGGGTGACGCGTTTTCCCAACCGCTTTGTCGGCAGCTTTGTGCTGCCCTTGCAGGACGTGGATCTGTCGCTGCGCGAACTCGAGCGTGCGGTTAAAACCCTGGGCCTCAAGGTGGGCAATGTTTCCTCGAGTTACAAGGGCATTTATATCGGCGATCCGGTCTTTCACCCCTTCTGGGAGGCCATCCACGGCCTCGATGTGCCGGTGTGGATCCATCCCGAGGGCACCTCCGATCCGTGGTTCCAGCGCTATGCGCTGTGGAATTCGGCCGGCCAGTCGATAGAGGAGACCAAGGCGATGGCCTCGCTGATCTACGAGGGCGTGATGACCAAATTCCCCAAGCTAAAGGTGGTGATGGCCCACGGCGGCGGCTATTTCATCCACTACATGGGGCGCATGGACCGCAACACGCTCAACCGGCCCGACACGGTGCGCAACACCGGCGGCAAATCGCCGAGCGAACTGTTGCGTGCGTTCTATTACGACACCTGTGTCTACGACCCCAAGGTGCTGAAGGTGCTGCTCGAGCGCGTCGGCGCCGACCGCCTGGTGATGGGCAGCGACTACCCGGTGGGCGAGAGCGATCCGGTGGCCTGGCTCAAGGACGCCGGGGTGCGCGGCGCCGACCTCACGGCGATTGCCGGGGGCAATGCGGCGCGCATTCTTGGCCTTCCGCGGACAGCGAGTCGCGCGGCTTAGGCGGCTTTGCCGCGCTTGCGGCCGGTATTTGCCGCGGGCGCGAGTCCGTTGACCTGCAAATCGAGCAGCCGGCGCAGGTCGGCCAGTCCGGCCTTTACTTCCGGGCGCGGTCCGGCGATCCACCAGCGGATCGCCGCCGAATAAACAAAGAACAGGTGGCGGGCGATGAACTGCGGGTCCTCATCAGCGGTGATTTCGCCGCCGCGCTGCGCACCGCGCACAATGGCCTCGATGCCGGCTATCAAGCGGCGCCGTGTCTGTAAAAAGGCCGCCGCCTGCTTGCCGGAAGAGTAAAAGGTCAATTCCTGCAGCAGGATGCGCGACAACTCCGGCCGCGAGCCGAAATATTCATAGTGGCTGCGGTACAGGGCCAGCAGGCGGCTGATCATGTCCGCACCCGGTCCCTTGTCTTCGGCGGCGAGCGCCGCATCGGTGAGCCCGGCAAGTTCCTCGTTGAAAATCAGGAATACCAGGTCGCGCTTGTCCTCGGCGTAATTGAACAGGGTGCCAAGGCCGACATGGGCACGCTGGGCGATCTGGCGCATGGTGGCCGAGCCATAGCCGTGCTTCTTGAACAGGCTGCTCGCCGCGTCGCGTATGCGTCCGGCCTTGTCGAGCTTGTTCTGCTCGCGGCGCCCCGGCTCGGCCGGCGTTACGGCGGCTTTCCTTGCCTTGTTGGGCGCCGCTTTCAACCGGCTAACTCCGGCGTTGCCCGGAAATCGACGGGCACAATCGGCTGGAAAGCCCCTTGCAGGGCGCGCCTCGGCCGGTAGGCCGAGGCCGTTCGACGGGCGCCAAGAAGTCTTGGCGAAACCCCCGTCTCACCATCTGGCGCGGCTTTCCAGCTGGTTGCGTGACGGATTTTCCCTCGCATCCGATTGCGGAATCTTGCCTTGGTCATTACTCCGGCTTGATGCCGACGTCCTTGACGAGCTTGGCCCAGCGCGTGTGCTCGGCGGCGAGAAATTGCCCCAGCGCTTCTGGCGTGCCTGCGCCCTCGGTGATCGGCCCGAGGTCGGCGAGGCGCTTGACTATTTCCGGGTCTTTCAGGATCTGGTCCATGTCACGGTTGACGCGCAGCACGATTTCGCGCGGCGTTCCGGTCGGCGCAACCAGCGCATGCCATCCGACGTAGTCAAACCCGGGATATGTGGCCGCGATGGTGGGGACATCGGGAAGCTCCGGCAGCCGTGCGCTGCCGCTGACGGCGATGGCGCGCAACTGTCCTGATGTGATAAAGCGCATCGCGGCGGCCGCGGCCTGGACGGTGATCTGCGTCCTGCCGGCGATGGTGTCCTGGATGCCCGGGGTCACGCCGCTGTACGGCACATGCAGGAACTTCGCACCCGCGGTCACTTGCAGCATTTCGCCCACCATGCCGCCGAAGGTTTTGTATCCCTCGGTCGCCATGGAAATGGTGCCCGGTTCCGCCTTGGCCTTGGCGACCAACTCGGCGACGGTCTTGACGGGAAAGGAGGGATTGGCGGCGATGACAAAGGGGCTCAGGCCTATCATGCCCACCGGAATGAAATCCTTGACCGGATCGTAGGGCATGGTTTTGAGCGTGTAGCTGTTGATCACCAGCGCAGCGGTCGTGGCGTAATAGAAGTTATAGCCATCGACCGGCGAGTGGGCGGCGGCCTGGGCGCCGATCACGTTCTGGCCGCCGGGGCGGTTGTCTATGACCACCGGCTGCCCCCAGACGCGCGACAGGCGGTCGCCGAGGAGGCGCGCCACGATGTCGGGTGATGAGCCGGCCGGTTGCGACAAGACGAAGCGCACCGGCTTGGACGGCCAGGATTGCGCCTGCGCCTGGCTGAATGCACCGACGCCCAGCAGGGTGGCCACGAGCAGTATGCGGGTAAGGGTATTCATCACGCCTCCTTTGGCTTTGCTTGCGATGTTGCTTCGGGTGCCGCCTGGAACCGGCCCGGTCTTAGCCGAGCTCGGTTATTTTCTGTGCAAATTTGTGCAGCCTGCCGGTGACGCCCGATTCGCCGACCAGAAAATTGTCGCAGGCCCAGCTGTAGGTGCGCGCCGTGACGTAGGTGGGGTGGGCGGCAAACACCATGTTCTTGCCGACGGTCATCGGTTCGTCAAAGCGCACCAGTGGGCGCTCGACCATGTCATAGCCCTGGCCGTGGCAGTGCAGGCGTTTTTCCTCCGGCCTGCCGTGCTCGCGCATGTACTGGTTGTAGGCCTCCCAGATGTCCTTGCAGGCGGCCCCGGGCTTGAGCAGGCTGGTGGTGAATTGCTGCGCCTGGATGACAAAGGCGAACTCGTCTTTCATTTCGGCGCTGGCCTTGCCGAGCACGCAGGTGCGGCCTAGCTCGGTGTAAAAACCGCCCGGACCGTTGTTCTCGATGAGCAGGGTGAACTGGTCGCCTTCTTTCATGACGCGGCTTTGCACGTGGCGGTTGCCGAAGACCGGCGCGGTGCCAAGCGGGCCGGAGGCGCACAGGAACAGGCCTTGTTCGCTGCCGTGGCTGTGGCCGAACTGTTCGGCGATGGCGGCGGCCTCGATGTCGCGCATGCCCGGCCGGATGGCCGCGAATACCGCAGCCATCGCCGCGTCCTGCATCGCGGCGCTGCGCCGCATGCCGGCGATTTCTTCCTCGCTCTTGACCGCCTTGATGGCATCAACCAGGTCGGAGGCGTCGATGAAATTGGCCTTTGCCAGCTTGCCGCGTTTCAGCGTGTCGATGAGTGCAAATGACATCGCGGCGGTACCCAGCAGCCCGATGGTGCCGCCGGCGTAAGCCTCAAGCGCCGTCTGTGCCAGTTCGGCGTCGTAGCCGGCGGTGTAGTGCGCGGCCGCATAACTTGGCGTGCTCATGAAGCGCGCGACACCACGGCGCAAGCCATCGCCCTCGGGCGGGATCGTGCGCACCATGCCAAACGGTCCCTGGCCGACCACGGTCATGTGCTCGTCGCGCGGGAATACCACGGTGACCGGGTAACCGTTGGTGGCCGGCAGGTCGGTGAAATACTTGACGTAGCCGCCCATGAAGTCGTTGTTTGCCTGCATCAGCAGGGCGTCGATCTTGCGCTCGGCCATGACGGCGCGGATGGCGGCCCAGCGCCGTTCCAGTTCGGCGGTCGAGATCGGTGTGTTGATGCGTTCGTTGGCGTCGGCCATGAGTGGAATCCTGATTGTGCGTTCGGAGGTCAGCGTTTGACCAGGTTGATCATGCCGGCGGCGTCGCCGGCAAGGAATTTGCGCAGGTTGTGCCCGATTACCGGCAGTGCCTCGTCGACATAGGCGTCATAAAACCCGCCCAGGTGCGGCGTGATGAGGACGTTGTCCATGCTCCACAGCGGGTGGTCACCGGGCAGGGGCTCCTGGCTGAAGACATCGAGCGCCGCGCCGGCGATGCGGCCTTCGCGCAGCGCCGCCATCATGGCGTCCTCGTCGACCACGCCGCCGCGCGCCAGGTTGACCAGATATGAGCTTGGTTTCATCGCCGCGAATATTTTCGCATCGACGATGTTGCGTGTTTCCGCGGAATAGGGCGTGAGCAACACAAAGTAATCGGCCTCGCCCGCGGCTTGGGCGAGATCCTTGCGCGCATACATGTGGTCAAACCCCGGCACCGTCCGCACGCTGGAGCTGATACCGGTCACGCGCATGTCCAGCGCCTTGCACTTGGGCGCCAGTTCGGCGGAAATCACGCCGACGCCGAAAATCGCCGCGGTCTTGCCCTTGAGCAGGCTGGGCGGAACGCCGCGGTCCCACTTGCCCTGTTGCTGGTTGCGCACCGCGCGCGGCAGGCTGCGGGCGAGCGCAAGCATGGCCATCAGCGCCGCTTCCGATACCGGTCCGCCATGGATGCCGTGCAAGTTGGTGACAACGACGTCGCCGCGCAACGACGGCCGGTCGGTGATGCCGTCGACGCCGGAACCCAGCGCCTGTATCCATTTCAGCTTTTTCGCCTTTTCCAGCACATGTTCGGCCATCATCGGTCCGAAGGTGACAAGGATGTCGGCCTCGGCGATGTACGGGTCGACCTTGCTGTGGTGATCTACAATGTTGATGGTGATGTCGGGGAAGCCGGCCTGGATGCCCTTCAAATACTGCATCCGGACGGGTTCAGGCAGGGTGAGCAGTATCAGCAGGCGGATCATTGCGACGGTCTCGCTATTTTCGAACATGTTCATCTTCAGGTAGCATCTGCTGCTTGTCAAGCAAGCAAGGGGGCATTAATGACGGGCAGTTCAAGTGAACCGCGCATCACCCGCCTGGGCAATGAGTTTCGCTGGCCCGGCGGCAAGCGCGTCGCGGTTATTTTCAACATTGCCTACGAGGCCTGGTCGGATGGCCAGGCGCCGGGCATCGGACCCATGGGCAATGTGCTCAAGCCGGGTTTTTTTGATACCAACGCGCATTCCTGGGCGACCTTTGGTGCGGTGCGCGGCATCACCCGCCTGCTCGACATCGTCGACCGCCAGGGCGTCAAGGCGAGCGTCATGGTCAACGGCGTGCTGGCCCAGCGTTACCCGGAGTCGGTGGCCGACATCCTTGGTCGCGGGCACGAAATCGTTGCGCACTCCTGGGGCATGGATGTCATCCCGGCCTACTTCAACGAGCAGGAAGAGGCGGCCAACATAAGGCGCAACCAGGACGCGCTGCATAAGGCCGCAGGCACCGGTTCGCAGGGCTGGATCAGCCCGCGCGGTACCGGCAGCCTTTGCGCGCCGCGACTGCTGGCCGAGGCGGGTTTTGTGCATCACGGCGATTGCAACGACGATGACCGGCCTTATGTGCAGGAGTCGGGAGGCAGGCGCATAGTCGCCATTCCGCTCACCATGGATATCAACGACCTGCCGTTTTGCATTCGCTACGGACGCTCGCCGGGCGAGCTGATCCGGACCTTCGACGAGACCATCAAGGCCTATCGCGAGCGCGAGTCGGTGCCGCTGATGCTCGATGTCACGGCGCATACGCATGTCTTCGGCCGGCCATCCGGCGCATGGGTGTATGAAGCGATTATCGAGCGGGTGAAAAAGCTCGACGATGTGTGGGTTTGCACGCGCATGCAAATGGCGCAGCACGTGCTCGCCACGGTGAAATGATCAAATGAATTTCTGCAAAGGGGACAGGATGAAAACGTCACGCTTGCTGGCTGTATTGGGCTGCGCCTTGTTCGCACCTGCGGTCCTGGGACAGGGTGCCTACCCGAACAAGCCGGTGCGCATCATCGTCGCGTTCGCGCCGGGCGGCATCGCCGATGTCGCAGCACGCCTGGTGGCGGCCAAGATGAGCGAGTCCTGGGGCCAGAATGTGGTCGTGGAAAACCGCGCCGGCGGCGGCGGCAGCATAGGCGTGGTGGCGGCGGCCAGATCGGCGCCCGACGGTTACACCGTGCTGGCCACCACCACCTCGATCGCCGTGAATCCGAGCCTGTCAGCCAACGCCGGTTATGACATCGACAAGGATCTGGTGCCGGTGATCAACCTGGCGTCCAGCCCCAATCTTTTCGCCGCCTACCCGGGGGCGGGCGCCACCACGCTGCGGCAATTCATCGACAAGGCAAAGACCGGCAAGCTCAACTATGGCTCGGCCGGGTCGGGCACCACGCCGCATCTTTCGGCCGAATACCTGTTCAAGATACTGGCCAAGGTCAATGTCACGCATGTGCCCTACAAGGGCGCGGGCCCGGCGGTCGCCGCCGCAGTCGCAGGAGAGGTGGAAGTCGCCAGTGTGGCGATGCCGCCGGTGGTGCCCCAGGTCAAGGCGGGACGGCTGATCGGCCTTGCGGTCACCAGCAACAAGCGCGTGGCGGCGCTGCCCGACGTGCCGACGGTGGCTGAATCGGGTTTTCCCGGATTCGAGGACTACACCTGGGTCGGCTTTTTCATGCCGGCCGGGTCGCCGCCCGAGGCGGTGAACCGCTTTAACAGCGAAATCAACAAGCTGCTCGCCACCCAGGACATGAAAGACAGGCTCGCAGCACTGGGCTTTGAGCCGGTGGGCGGCAGCCCGGCCGAGTTCGGGCGTTACGTCACGGCCGAGGTGCAAAAATGGGCCAAGGTGGTCAAGGACACCGGCGCCAAAGCCGAATAAGCGGCAGTTTTCCTCCAACTTTCAATAACGGCCCAACATGACGCAACACGCGCACGACCATTCCCACGACCACCCGCACCAGGCCGGCCCGCGCCGCTACACCGGTACCACCATCGACACCCACGCCCACTGGTACCCGCAGGAGTGGATAGACCTCATCGACAAGGACGGCGGCCGCGAAGGCGGTGTGATCGAGCGTAGCGCCGAGGGCTACAAGTTTGTCGGCGGCGGGCTCGTAAACGCGTTTACCGACGAATTCGTCAGCCTGGACCTGCGCCTGGCCGGCATGCAGCGCCAGGGTGTGGACATGAATTGCCTGTCGCTGACCACGCCCATGGTCTACTTTGCCTCGCCGGCGTTCGGTCTCGCACTGGCGCAGTGTTACAACGATGCGGCCTCGGCGGCGCACCTGAAATATCCCGACAAGTTCGTCGGCTTTGCACAGGTGCCGATGCAGGATCCGGCGCTGGCGCTAAAGGAGCTCGATCGCGCCGCCAAACTGCCGGGCATGCGTGGCCTGTACCTTGCGACCAACATCGCCGGCACCGAACTCGACGACAAACGTTTCTGGGACATTTATGCGCGCTGCGAGGAACTCGGCTGGGGCATTTACCTGCACCCGGTCTACACCATCGCCAGCGACCGGCTGAAGCGCTTTTACCTGAAAAACCTTTGCGGCAATCCTTACGACACCGGCATCGCCGCCGCCTGCCTGATTTTCGGCGGGGTGATGGACCGCTTCCCCAAACTCGAAATCAACCTGCCGCACGCCGGCGGCACCATGCCCGGCCTGATCGGGCGCTGGGACCACGGCACCAAGGTGCGCGCCGAACTCAAGCACATGAAGCAGCTACCCAGCGCCTACCTGCGCCGCTTCACTTACGATTGCATCGGCCACGACGACACCATCAACCTCAACCTGGTGCGCCTGGTCGGCGCCGATCGCGTGCTGCTGGGCAGTGACTACTGCTTTGACATGGGTCTGGATCAGCCGGTGCAGACCGTCGAACGTCTGGTCGATGTGCCGGAGGCCGACCGCGACCTGATACTCGGCAAGACGGCGGCCAAGCTGCTGCGCATCGGCTAGATCAGCAACCGGCTGGAAACGCCCTATTGGTGCGGGTTTCCAGCCGATCATCAGGCTAGGTTGTCTGTTCCAGCCAGGCCCGCATTGCCGCGGATACCACGGCCGGCCCCTCCATCGTCGCTATGTGGCCGCAGTTGTCGATGACTGCAAGGGGCGTGCGCGGCATCAGCGCCGCCATCGAGGCGCCGGCGGTCATTGTCAGTTTCCTCACGCACCTGTGCTTGCCTGCCCACGCGCCGCCGCCGCCTCTCTCCCAGGCGGCCTGATATTCAAGGCAAGAGCGACGCTGGAAGGCAGTGCTGAAGATCTGCCGCAGTCTGCGCTCGCGCATGGTGGCCAGAGTGCGTCGAAATCGGCCTGGATGGGCCGCCGTAGCGACTGATAAACCTGCAGCAGAGGGAGGTTTTTACAAAGCATCGCGCAAACGGATCGCTTCTCGGCCTCTCGGTCTGGTGATACATTGCGGGCATTGAGAAAAAGGTGGTTTGAATTTCCTATACACCGTTCCAGAACCGCACTTTTCTCGCAACTATTCCGCAATCTTCTCGCAATCATCAGGAGCGCTCGCATGCCAAGTATCCACTCAC
The DNA here is from genome assembly GCA_945861875.1 of Bordetella parapertussis. Classification (GTDB taxonomy): domain Bacteria; phylum Pseudomonadota; class Gammaproteobacteria; order Burkholderiales; family SG8-39; genus CAITSH01. The sequence continues at coordinate 7,504 of CAMAWC010000009.1, read as the reverse complement.
GCCGTCAGTTCATCACCGCCGCCGGCGGCCTCGCGCTTGCCGCCGCAGGTCTGCCGGCGGGCGCACAAACGCCGGTGCAGAGCAAGCTGGTGCGCATGCTGAACGGTTTCCCGCCCGGAGGTTCGGCCGACGTGGTATCGCGGCTGATCGCCGAGCGCCTGCGCGGCACCTACGCCGCCAACATCATTGTCGAGAACAAGCCGGGCGGTGGCGGCCGTACCGTGCTTGAGCAGGCGCGCACTGCGGACGCGGACGGCACGACCATGGTGCTGACGCCGACGGCGATGCTGACGATTTTTCCGCACGTGTACAAGAAACTCGGCTACGACACCTTTCGCGATTTCACCGCGGTAGGCAGCGCGGCAACCTTTGTCACGGCCATCACCGCCGGCCCCGGGTTGCCGGCGAATATCAAGACGGTGCAGGAATGGCTGAACTGGGCGAAACAGAATCCGGCGGGCGCGGCCTACGGTTCGCCCGGCGCCGGTACCTCGCTGCATTTTGTCGGCACCATGCTGGCGCGCATCGACAACGTCAACCTCAACCACATTCCGTACAAGGGCGCGGCACCGATGGTGCAAGACCTGCTCGGCGGCCAGGTGCCGGTCGGCATGGTGCCGATCGGCGACGCCGTGCAGCATGCACGCAGCGGCAAGCTGCGCGTGCTGGCGACCACCGGCACGCAGCGCTCGCGCTTCTTGCCCGATACGCCGACGACGCGCGAGGCGGGTTATCCGGATGTCGTCGCCGAGGACTACTTTGCGCTGTTTGTGCCGTCGAAGACGCCGGCCGACATGGTCGAGAAGCTCGGTGTCGCGCTGCGCGAAGCGCTGAAGAGCAGCGAGGTGCGCGACCGCATGGCCCAGGTGGGCGTCGATCTCAAATCGACCACACCGGCGGAGATGGCCGACATCATCAAGACGCAGTACGCATCCTGGGCCCCGATCGTGAAGGCCTCGGGCTTCAGCGCAGAAGAGTAGCGAGGCATGGTGCACGACCACTCCATCTGGAGCTATTGCTACGCCCGCGGCCGCATTCCCACCGACATGATGGGCGGCTGCCCGGTGTGCAGCAACCAGGGCATGACCGACATTCCGATGCTCTACTCGGTTATCGCCTCGGCGCCGGCGGCGGCCGAGCGTCGGCTGATCCTTGTCGATTGCGGCTTCAAGAGCGGCAACTCAATGACTGGCAGCCGCTTCCAGAACATCGAGATGCCCGAGACCGTGCTGGCGAAGACCGGCTTTCGGCCCGAAGACGTCGATACGCTGGTGCTGACGCACCTGCACTTTGACCACGCTGGCAACTTCGACGCCTTTCCCAATGCGCGGATTTACGTGCAGCGGCGCGAGTACGAGCGCTGGCAGGAAGTGATTGCCGCCATCCCGGATTTGTCCGTCGGCAAAGAGCACTGGGCGCTGTCGTCGATGGATGTCGAGGTATTGCAGCGCTTTGGCGCCGCGGTGGCGGCCGGCCGCGTGACGCTGCTCGACGGCGACAGCAAAATCGCGCCCGGCGTGCATTGCCGACTTGCCGCCGACACCCATACCTTCGGCTCGCAATGGGTCGAGGTCGAAACGCACTCCGGGCCTTATGTCATTGCCGGCGACTGCGTGTATTGGTACTCCAACATCGAGCGCATGTGGCCGCCCGGTTATGTACAGGGCAACACCTGGAATCTGGTCGCCACCTACGACAAGCTGAAAACCCTGGTCGGCGCGGAGCAACTCGAGCGCATCGTCCCTGGACACGACATGCGCGTATTCACGCGCCACCGCAACTGGCTGACCGGACTCAACCCGGTGGCCGAGGTGCATCTGGCGAAGGGAGAGGCTTCGCGCGCCGCCTGAGCGTTTATCAGAAAAGGCCCAGGGACAGACCACGGTTTCGTGGCAAAACGTTCCATCCCCCGCCCTGCTCAGAACGAGGGCGCTCTTCCCGGGATGACGTCGAAGGCCAGCACCAACCGGCGCTCGGTGTTGTCCTCGGGCAGCGGTACGGTGGAGTGCCAGAAGTAAGACGGGAAAGTCACCATCAACCCGGGTTCGGGTTTTACCGTGCGGGTAAGCGGTTGGGCGCTCATCTTGATGTCGTTGCGCGGCGGTCCGAAGCGGATCCAGCCGGCCTGGGCTGCGTCCGGATCGTTCACGATAGGCGGGATGTCGGCGTAATACACCCCGCTCAACCAGCCGTCCGGATGGATGTGCGGAATCATTTTTCCGCCGCGGGTCATTTTCACCGACCACAGGCGCAGGTCAAAGGTGCGCGGCAGGCCGGTGACAAAAGGATGCCGCGGATCCTCGTCCTTTAGTTCGCTGACGCGCTGTTTAAGTGCATGCGCGATAAAGAGCTTGATCCGCCCGATATCCAGGTCGGTTTCGCCGCCCAGTTCGCCGCTGTGCCAGCCGAGGTAGGTGGCGTTTTCCGCCGGATCCTCTTTCATGGAATGGTGGGCGGCCGCGAACTCGGAAACCCTGCGGTTGAACGCGGCCTGTTCGGTTTCGCTCACGCCGAGTTCGGACAACCTGTGCATTTTTATGAAGTGTTGCGGATCAGACAGCCATTTTTCCTCGTCCGTACGGCCCAGTTCGGCCAGTGCCGCCGTTTTTAGCGCGAGGGCGCGCACATCATAGACATTTACGCGCAGCGCCCGGTCGAACTGTGCCAGCGCCTCCCCGGTAAAGCCGGCGCGCAGCAGTGCGTCCCCCAGTGCAACGACCATGACAAGGTCGCTGGTGTCGCACTCCACGGCCCTGCGGTAGGCTTCGAGCGAGGTTGGCAGGTTGCCGCTATCGTCGTGGACTCTTGCTTCCAGGTAGTGGACTGTGGACTGGTAAGGCTTGAGTGTCTTCAGCTTTTCGACACGCAGCAGCGCCGCCTGGAACTGGCCGGCACGATGCAGGTTGATGGCGAGGTTCTGCAGCAGGTTGAAATCGTCAGGCCAGTATTCGAGGCCGGCTTCGCAGCAGCTGATCGCCTCGCCGAATTGGCCACGCATGTGCAGCAGTCGGCTGAGGTCGGTGGCGGCGGGCAGGCTGGCCGGGTCGATGCTGAGGATGGTGCGATAAAGCGCGATGGACTTTTCGACGAGTCCGGCGAGTTCGGCGGAGGCCGCTTCCTGCAGCAGTTGCGCGGTATCAAGGACTGTAATTGCGTTCTCCTTCGGCTTTTGGGCAAGCCAGGATGGATTGAAAGAATAGCCGGGGCCGATTTTAGCAAACTGCCGGCTCAGGCAGGCTGCTCCAGCCAGGTCCTCATCGCCTGTGCCACCGCCTGCGGCCGCTCCATGGTCGACATGTGGCCGCAGTCGGCGATGACTTCCAATCGGGCGCGCGGCAGCAGCGCGGCCATTTGCTGGTGGCGCGCCAGCGGGCTCCAGCTGTCCTCGCGGCCGCACAACAGCAGCGTGGGGCAGCTTATGTGCGGCAGTAGATCGGTGGCGTCGGGCCGGTTGAGCAGGGCGTTGATCTGCGCGGCGAAGGTATCGGCGGACTTGCGCTCTATCATGTCGAGGATGGCGTCCATCAGCACGGTGTCGGCAAGACGCTCCATTTGTACCATGCCTTGCGCCCAGCGACTGCCCATGGCGCGCATGCCCGCGCTGCGGGCAAGTGCCAGCAGCGCCATGCGCTCCTGCCGTTCGCGTTCGCCGGGAGCGCCGTCGGGGCGCGCCTGGTAGCCGGTGTCAAGCAGGGCGAGGCGGGTGACACGGGTCGGTGCGAGGCGCATCACCTCGAGCGCGACGCGGCCGCCCATGGAATGGCCGGCGAGGGCGAACTTGACCGGGGCCTGACGCAACACGCCTCTTGCCATGGCGTCTATGGAGTCGGCATCGCCATAGCTGAAAATATGGCAGTCGGCGATATCGTCAAGCGCCGCCGCCGGGTTTGACAACACCGGCGTCCACACTGTGGCGTCGCAAATCAATCCGGGCAGCAACAGCAGAGGGCCTCGTATCATGCTGGCTGGCGGCGCAGGGTTTTGATCAGCAATTGCGGTCCGATGCGCTGTATCAGATCAAAGGTGCTGCGTGTCAGCGGCGTGGTCGGGCGTTGCGCCGAAACGGCGAGTGTCAGGTGGCTGGTAAGGCGCGGACGCGTGAACGGTGTGGCGCTAAAGCTGCGTTTGTGGCCGTGAACCGCATTGAGCGAGAGCACCGCCGCGCCGTGCCCTTCGTGCACCAGATCGAGGATGGAGGAGACCCCGTCAATTTCCAGCGCAACCGCTGGCTTGAGTCCGAGGTTGGCCAGTTGTGTCTCGACGTACATGCGAATGGCGTGCGGACGGCTGGGAATGATCAGCGGGAAATTTGGCAGTTCGCGCAATGGCAGGGGTTTGAGCGGCTTTACCCGGCCCGCTGGCGCCGGGCGGATAAGAAACAGTTCTTCGGCGAGAAAGGGCGTGATTTCGACGGTCGGCGTCGGCACCGGGTTGTAAATGAGACCGATGTCGACGCGCCCGGTCAGCAGCCACTCCTGGATGGTCACCGAGAGCCCCTCGACCATGCCGATCGAGGCGCCCGGATAGTCGGCGCGAAACGCCTTGACCAGCGGCACGGTGAGCATTTTTCCCACACTGGGTGGCGCGCCGACAACCACACGCCCCACCGGCGCGCCCTTGACGTCTTCGAGTTCGCCGCGGGCGCGGTCGACCTGCTGCAGTATGCCGCGGGCGTGGGCCACCAGGCGCTTGCCTGCTTCGGTGACGCTGACGCCGCGGCCGTTGCGGTAGAGCAGGGTCTGCTTGAGTTCGACTTCGAGCTGGCGCACCTGCCGGCTGAGCGCGGGCTGGGCGATGGAGAGCAGCGAGGCCGCCTTGGTAAAGCTGCCCAGTTCGGCGACGTGAACAAAATAGTCCAGTTGTTTGAGATCCATGCGCGCGCGCTTCCGGAGCGGGGAAATGCCCAGATGCTATAACTGCTAGTGGCAGAATGCCATTTAATTTTGCCACGACGTGCGCGAAAATCAATACGGCCACCATCAATCAGGCTCCTCAAAGCGTCAAATTCCGGAAACCGCCGCCATGAATGCTCCGCCCCTTTCCAAAATCAGGCTGCACGCCCTGCTTGGCGATTACCCGAACACCCTTGCCCTGAAGCGCGCCGCGGTGGCATCGGAACTGCTGGACTTCGATTTTGTAGAGACCAAGATGCCCAACACCGCGTTCAAGCGTGTGGTGCGCGACCTGGAATTCGATGTCGCCGAACTGGCGATTGTCACCTTCCTGCAGGCCAAGGCCTATGGCAAGCCGCTGGTGTTGCTGCCGGCGGTGGTGGGCCCGGGACGCTTCCAGCACCAGTGCCTGATCTACAACGCCGAGCGCGGCCATATCGATCCATCCGGGCTGGCAGGCCGCCGCGTCGGTATGCGCTCTTATGCCCAGACGACGCCGACCTGGATGCGCGGCATTTTGCAAAGCGATTATGGTGTCGACCTTGCCAGCATCCAATGGGTGGGCTTTGAGGACGGGCACCTGGCCGAATACAAGGACCCGCCCGAGGTGGAACGCGCCGGCAAGGACAAGCAATTGCTGCCCATGCTGCTCGCAGGCGAACTCGATGCCATTATCCTGGGCAACGAAACGCCAGACGACGCAAGATTGCGGCCGGTCATCGCCGATTCGGCGGTCGCGGCGCAAGACTGGTGCAAACGGAACAAGGCGGTGCCGGTCAATCACCTGATGGTGATGCGTGAATCGCTTTGCAAGGAGCGTCCCGACCTGGTGCGTGAGGTCTATCGCATGCTGGTTGACAGCAAGGCGGAGGCTGCGGCGCTGGCACCGAATGTGGCGGCGACGAATTTTTTTCCGTTTGGTGTCGAGGCATGCCGACCCAGCCTGGAAATCATTATCGATTATGCTTACGCACAAGGCCTGCTGCCGCGCAAGCTGCAGGTGGATGAATTGTTCGATGACACGACGCGCGCGCTTGGCTAAGCTGCCGGGTTTGCAATATCAAAAAAATCATTCATACAACATTGATACAAGGGAGACATACATGAGCACCCCCCCCAAACCCCCGTTTCGCGCCGACCAGGTCGGAAGCCTGCTGCGCCCGGCCGAGTTGCACGAGGCGCGCGCAAAGTTCAAGCGCAAGGAGTTGAGTCGCGAGGCGCTCACGGCGGTCGAGGACAAGTGCATACGCGAAGCCGTGGCGCGCCAGGAGGGCGTGGGCATACAGGCGGTGACCGACGGCGAGTTCCGCCGCGACTGGTGGCATGTCGATTTCCTTTCCGGCTTTGGCGGTGTCCAGACCAAGCCCGATCCTGGAGTCGCCGCGTTCCAGGGTATTAATGTCGAGGACATGCCGCCCATCATGTTTGTCGGCGGCAAGCTGCGCCGCACCAAGCCGGTGTTCGTCGATCACTTCAAGTTCCTCAAGTCTGTTACCAAGAACACGCCCAAGATGACCATCCCGGCACCGGCCATGCTGCACCATCGCGGCGGCCGCAACTCGGTGAGCAAGGAAGCCTATCCTGACATGGCCGAGTTCTGGGACGATGTTGGTCGCGCCTACCAGGAGGAAATTCGCGACCTCGTGGCCGCCGGCTGCACCTACCTGCAGATCGACGACACCAGTTACTCGATGCTGTGCGACGAAAAATTCCGCGCCATGACGGTGACGCGCGGTGACAACCCGAGCGAGCTGGTGCACACCTATGCCGCCGCCATCAACAAGGCCCTCACCGGACGACCGGCCGGACTCAATGTCACCATGCACACCTGCCGCGGCAATTTCATGAGCTCCTGGGTCGCTTCGGGCGGCTACGACACGGTGGCCGAGGCGGTGTTCAACGAAGTCAAGGTGGACGGGTTCTTCCTCGAGTACGACTCGGATCGCGCCGGGGGTTTTGAGCCGCTGCGTTTCATGCCCAAGGACAAAAAGGTCGTGCTGGGCCTGGTGACCTCCAAGTCGCCGGTGCTCGAATCCAAGGACTTGCTCAAGCGCCGCATCGACGAGGCGGCCAAGTACGTGCCGCTGGAGAACCTGTGCCTGTCGCCGCAGTGCGGCTTTGCCTCGACCCATCACGGCAACAAGCTCACCGCCGAGGACCAGTGGAAAAAGCTGCGGCTGATCGTCGAGGTGGCCGAGGAAGTATGGGGCTGATCCGTGCCGCGGACGCCGTGAAACGACAACCAGGAAAGCTACAAAGATGATCATCGACTGCCACGGTCACTACACCACGGCGCCCAAGCAGCTGGAAACCTGGCGCCAGCGCCAGGTGGATGCATTAAACAATCCGGCGTCTGCGCCACGGCTGTCGGACCTCGCGATGAGTGATGATGAAATCCGCGAAACCCTGGAGGGGGCGCAACTGAGGATCCAGCGCGAACGCGGCACCGACCTGACAATTTTTTCGCCGCGTGCCAGCTTCATGGCCCATCACATCGGCAATGCCATCACCAGTTCGGACTGGTCGCGCATCTGCAACGACCTGATTTACCGCGTCTGCCAGTTGTACCCGAAGAACTTTGTCGGTGTTTGCCAGCTGCCGCAGTCGGGGGG
>CAMAWC010000008.1 GCA_945861875.1 Bordetella parapertussis | reverse complement strand
CAAACAGGCTCGCGCCAGTCGCCCAGCCCTCGCATATCAATATGGTTTCGGTGGGTTCGCCAATAGGCGAATAACAGCCTTTTTTGCGGCCACCGGACAAGAACCGTTTAGTGCCGTCCGCATTTATAAACTGTAAGTTTACAATCGTGTCTGTTTTGTCAACCAAGGGGAGGACAAGGGCATCACGGTAAAGCCTTGCCCCATGCGGTTTAATGCACTTTTTTACCAAGTAAGGGTGTTGGGATTGCTCGATAATTGGTGTGGCTTTATCCCAGATATGCCGCGCTTTTTCGGCTGCCAGTTGGTGGGCTGTGGCTTGTTCAAGTTGCCTTATCTGCCTAGCATCGTCAATCTGCCTTTTCATGGCGGCGGTCATCGGTTCGCGCTTGCCGGATAGCGTCCAGGTGAAGCTAACGCCAGTCTTAAATGACATCGCCCAGCCCGAAGGCTTGTTGTCGCAATGCAAGATATACGCGCCGTTTAACGTGCCTTTGCGGTCGCCCTCAACATAAAATCGGTGCAATACGGAATCGCCAATAAGGTTATCGGGTGGGTTGATGCCGTGGTCTAGCATTGCCGTATTAAAGCCGTTTTCGATTGATTGAAGGCTTAGGGGTGTTGTAGAATATGGGCGCAATGTCTTTACGCTGCCACGGTTCGCCGCCGTGGTGGTGCTTAAGCCCTCCATAATCAAGCCCCCAATTCAGCGATCAGGGTGCGGATGTCCTCAATTTTCCAAGCGGTTGTACGCTCTCCCAGTTTTATAGGTTTTGGGTATTTGCCGGACTTAACGCCATTTAAAAAAGTAGTACGGCTAATTGGTAGCAGTCCGGTTATTTCAGCCCGCTTGCGTTTATATTTGCTTGGGTCTGCTTTCTGCCCAACAATTTGAGCAAGTCTGATAAATCCGGTTTCTGGTAGCGGGTTTGATGATGTAGCCATGTAATGCACTCCATTTGTGCTGGTTTAACATGGTTGCATTTTTATCTCTTTTTTTTATTTGGTCATGGACAAAACTACACTACTTCTGTCTATTTTTGCGTCTCCTATAAACTTGCAAAGTCGCGTCCTCGGTAAGGCCATACCATTCAGCCACCAATGCCGCCGCGCCTTGCCCCAACCTGTTATCAGTGAGCCTATATCCTTCGTTGGTAATTAGATAATCAATAACCGTGTAAATAAAATCATCTCGCGCCGCTAACTTTTTTGGCCTATGATCTTTCACACTCACCTTGCCTTCCACTATTTTTGCTAGAAAATCGCGTGTTTCTGGTAACAGGTTATCATTTCCGCTTAATAGCTTTACCAGTGGTTCTTTATCGCCATTAAGATAAGAAGACATAGCGCCGATCTGTGCTAAGTCATTAATCGACATAGCCATAAAACACCTCATTAAAGTGCAATCATTACGAAAGGGGAAAACCGGAAACGGGGGACGAATCCCGCTTATCACCCGCTAAGGCTATCCGGTCAAAGGGATTATAGCATTGGATCAATGCGCTTTTTTGAACGGCAACACGACCGCGCCAGCCTTCAAGCCGTCCAGGTAATCCGCCCATTGCTGCATCATGGCATGGCGTTCTTTTAGGTGGGCGGTACGGTTGTAGGCGCGTCCGTTGGGGTCTCTAACGGCGTGGGCTAATTGGTGTTCGATAAAATCAACCCTTACCTCCAGCACTTCATCCAGGATGGTACGCGCCATTGCCCTAAAGCCGTGTACCGTCATTTCGGTTTTATCAAAACCCATGCGCCTAAGTGCCGCCAATAACGCCACGTCTGACATTGCCCGTGAGCCGTTGGGTGTCCTGGCAGACGGGAACACATAACGCCCATGCCCTGTTAGCGGCTGTATTTCGTGCAATATCGCTATGGCTTGGGTTGATAATGGTACGATGTGCTGCGTATCGGTCTTAGTGACCAGATAGCGCCATTCCTTAGCTTCAAGGTCTATGTGTTGCCATTCAGCATGTCTTAATTCACCTGGACGGACAAAAACCAAAGGGGCAAGCTGCAAGGCTGATTTAACGATGTAAGAGCCTGTGTAGCCGTCGATTGCGCGAAAGAGCGGGGCAACTTGCTTCGGGTCTGTCATCGAAGCGAAGTTACCGCCCTTAGTTTTCGGTAATGCCCCGTCTAGGTCTCTGGTAATGTCACGCTCAACCCGCCCTGTAGATACGGCATAGCGGAAAACCTGCCCCGTTACCTGCTTTACCCTGTGTGCAGTCTCGATTGTACCGCGTTCTTCAATGCGCCTTAAACATGCCAGAACGTCCATTGGCTTAATATTTGTAATCGGCTTACTGCCCAGCCAGGGAAAGATGTTACGTTCCAGCATTCGTTTTGAGCGGTTGTTCTTGTCGTCCCAATCGTTAATATTCTTTTGCCCCCATTCACGGGCGATTATTTCAAAGCTGTTTTCAGCCAATGCTAACCTAGACGCTTTAACGGCTTTTTTGTTTTCGCCTGGGTCTATGCCATCGGCTAGTTGCTTCCTGGCTTCTTCCCGCCGTTGCCGTGCTTGGTCTAGGGTTACATCGGGGTACTTTCCAAGGGCTAGTAGTTTTTCAGTACCCCCAATGCGATATTTAAGCCGCCAATACTTTGACCAACCTTTGATTCCTGGCTTAACGTGAAGGTACAAGCCTTTATCATCTGCCAACTTGAAAGCCTTGCCTAAAGCGGCTTTGTCGCCCCTGTGGGCGTTCTTACATGCGGTATCGGTAAGCATTTGGGGGTATCGTCTTATGTGAAAATGAAAGTACCCCCGTTTTATACCCCCAGAAAACATGGATGTCAATACATCCTAACGCACCTCGTTGGACAATAAAAAACCCGCTATGCCTTGTAACATGCGGGTTTCGTGTACTTCGTTGAACATCTTTAAATCATTAATTGGTGGAGGCGGGGGGAATTGAACCCCCGTCCGCAAGCACTACACAATAAGTTCTACATGCGTATCCTGTTCATTTGGTTTTAACCAGTGTCTTTGCCAACAGGCAGGCCAGACACCAGCGAGTCACCTTGATTTAAGTCGGCGCCAAGTAACCCGACGCAAACCGATTTCCTGTAAATGACACTGCTGTGCTTGTTAAAGGCACCTGACCCAGGAACGTATCAGTGCAGCGGTCTCGTTGAGCTTTTTAGGCTGCGAGAGCAAAACGCTCGTCGTTCGCGTTTGTAGTTTTTCAGATGGATTTACGAGGTGACTGATCCTCGGCATGCCCTCACTGCTTTGTTACCCACGTCGAAACCGGGTCGCCCCCAGATTCAGTTTAGATTATCCCACATCTCCGTTCAGCCCATATGGGGGCAAATCAGAGATAGTTCAAGACCTCGCCGGGGTGGCTGATGACGGCGTCGGCGGCCCAGTCGTGCGGGTCGCCGTCCACGCCGAGGTAGCCGTAGGCGGCGGCGATGGCGCCCATGCCGGCGGCGCGGGCGGCCTGGATGTCGCGCAGGTCGTCGCCAACGTAAAGGCATTGCGCGGGGGCAATCCGGATGGCGGCGGCGGCGTGCAACAGCGGATCGGGGTGGGGTTTGGCGCGGGCGGTGGTGTCGCCGCTGACCACACAGGCCGACCTTGCGGTGAGCCCGAGGCCGTCGACCACGGCGCCGGTAAAGCGCATCGCCTTGTTGGTGACGATGCCCCAGAGTATGCCGCGGGCGTCGAGTGCGTCGAGCAGGGGCACCACGCCGTCAAACAGAGCGGTGTGAACGCTGAGGTTCTTCTCGTACAAGTCGAGAAAGCGGTCTTTTAGCGCGGCATAGTCCGGGTGGTCGGCGTCGATGCCAAAGCCGGCCTTGATCAGGCCGCGCGCGCCGCTTGAGGTGTGGGGGCGGGTGACGGCCAGCGGCACGGCAGGACGCCCTTCCTCGGCCAGCAGCAGGTCAAGGGCGAGCGCCAGGTCGGGCGCGCTGTCAGCGAGGGTGCCGTCAAGGTCGAACAGGACTGCCTGGATCATGGGTGATTGGTAAATGGGGAATGGTAAATGGTGAATGGGGAATGGGGAATGGGGGTGCCCTTACGATTCACCATTCACCGTTTCACAGCGTGCAGGATGTAGTTGACGTCGCTGTCACGGCCAAGGGCGTAGACCTTGGTGATGGGGTTGTAGGTCATGCCGGTAATGTCGCGTATTTCCAGGCCGGCGGCGCGGCAAAAGCGCGACAGTTCCGAGGGCTTGATGAAGCGGGCGTAGTCGTGGGTGCCGCGCGGCAGCATGCGCAGCACGTACTCGGCGCCGATGATGGCGAGCAGGTAGGCCTTGGGGTTACGGTTGATGGTGGAAAAAAACAGGTGGCCGCCGGGAGCGGCGAGCGCGGCGCAGGCGGCCACCGTGCTGGCCGGGTCGGGCACGTGCTCGAGCAGTTCCATGCAGGTGACCACATCGTAGCGGCCCGCTTCACGCGCCGCGAGGTCCTCGGCGGCGATTTTTTCGTAGTCGACGCCGGCCTTGCTCTCCAACTGGTGCAGCTGCGCCACCTTGAGGGCGCGTTCGGATAAATCTATGCCCTTGACGCGCGCGCCGCGCTGCGCCATGGCCTCGGCAAGGATGCCGCCGCCGCAACCCACATCGACCACCTGGCGGCCGGCCACCGGCGCGAGGCCGTCTATCCAGCCCAGGCGCAGCGGGTTGATTTCGTGCAGCGGCTTGAAATCGCTCGCCGGGTCCCACCAGCGGTGGGCAAGCTCGCTGAATTTGCTGATTTCCTGCGGGTCGACGTTGATGGCCATTGTATGGGGTGAAAGTCAAATAGTGAGGCGGCTGGATTCAGCTGCGTAGTTTGACAGCTTGCCTGAACGCAAGTTACCGCGCACCAAAGAAAAAAGCCCTGCCGAGGCAGGGCTTTTTAGAGGTGCGTGCTGCTTACTTCTTGCCGCGCGTACCCACGACCTCGATTTCCACGCGGCGGTTCTTGGCGCGGCCTTCTTTGGTCTTGTTGTCGGCAATGGGCTGCTTCTCGCCTTTGCCTTCGGTGTAGATGCGGTTGGGCTCGATGCCTTTGCTGACCATGTAAGCCTTGACTGCGTCAGCACGCTTGACCGACAGCTTCTGGTTGTAGACGTCGCTACCAACCGAGTCGGTGTGACCGATTGCAATGATCACCTCGAGGTTGATGGCCTTGAGCTTGCCGACCAGGTCGTCGAGCTTGGCTTTGGCGTCATTCTTGATGATGGCCTTGTCAAAGTCGAACAGCGCGTCGGCGGCGAGGGTTACTTTCTCGGTCGTCGGCGTCGGAGCGGCGGGTTTCGCAGCAGGCTTCGCCGGGGCGGGTTTCGCAGCAGGGGCAGCGGGCTTGGCCGGAGCAGCAGCAGGCTTGGGTGCCGGTTTGGGCATCAGGTCGGGGTCGCATTCCATGTTGGCAAGGGCCGGCGTCCAGTAGCCGGTCCTCCAGCACAGGCCGTAGGGGTCTTTGACCATACCGCCACGGGTGTCGGTGAGGTAGCCGATGTTCTGGGCCGAAACGTTGGTGGCCATGGCACCGAGGGCGACCAGTGCCGCCATCAGTATGCTGTTTATGATCTTGTTCATGCGTTCCCCTTCAAAAAAAATAGTGATAATTCGTGATCGTAAGCGCTGCGTTTTCGAGAATATACCAAAAAGTACTAATTAGCCAATTGATTCAGCAACTAACTTATTGTGCCATAAAAGCGACAGTTTTTCCAGCTTGCCCCTGTCCAATCCGGAAAACTGCCGGTTTTCGAGGCGTAACTCGCCGCCAACCCAGACGTGGCTGACATGTTCTCGCCCTGCGACGTAGACCAGGTGCGACAAGGGGTCGTAGCAGGGGGCCATGTCCACCGCGTCAAAGCGCACGGCGGTGAGGTCGGCCGCCTTGCCCGGGGCGATGGAGCCGATGCTCCGTTCGAGGCCCAGCGCCCGCGCTGCGCCCAGCGTCGCGGCGGTGAGCGCGGCGTGGGCGGGCATTGCCTGGGCGTCCCCGCTCGCGCCTTTGGCCAGCAGCGCCGCCTGGCGCATTTCCTGAAAGAGGTCGAGGCGGTTGTTGCTGGCCGCACCGTCGGTGCCCAGGCCAAGATTGATGTTTCGCTTGAGCATGCCGGCCACCGGCGCAATGCCGCTCGCCAGTTTGAGGTTGGAGGAGGGGCAGTGCGCCACCGAGGCGCCGTGGCGCGCCAGCAGGTCCAGTTCATGCTCTTCGAGGTGGACGGCGTGCACGGCAATCAGCCGCGGACCGAGCACACCGAGGCGGCGCATGCGCTCGAGCGGCCGCACGCCGTGCTGGGTCAGGCTGGTGGCGATTTCCCCGTCGGTCTCGTGCAGGTGCAGGTGTATGGGCATGTCCAGTTCTTCGGCGATGGTGACAATGCGCTCGAAGGTCTTGTCGCTCACCGTGTAGGGTGCGTGCGGCGCCATGCAAAAAGACAGCAGCGGATCGCCGCGATGGCTGTCGCGCATGGCGAGGCCCTTGGCGATGTAATCGTCTGGATCACGCGCGTAAGCGGTGGGAAATTCAATGGCGATCAGCCCCAGCGCCGCGCGCATGCCGACCTCGCGCGCCGCGGCGGCGGCCGCCTCGGGGTAAAAATACATGTCGTTAAAGCAGGTCACCCCGCCGCGCAGCATTTCGGCGCAGGCGAGCAGGCTGCCGTCATGGACGAATTGCGCCGAGACATGCCTGGCCTCGGCTGGCCAGATGTGCTGCTGCAGCCACTGCATCAGCGGCAGGTCGTCGGCGAGCCCGCGCAACAGGCTCATCGCCGCATGGGTGTGCAGGTTGATAAGACCGGGAATGAGCGCGTGCTCGCCGAGCTCGACGTGCTTTGCGGAGCTGAAACGCAGCGCCGCCGCGGTGCTGGGCAGGATGGCGATTATTTTGCCGTCGCGGACCGCCACGCTGTGGTCGGTGAGTACGCTGCCCGCCGGTTCCACCGGGATGATCCAGCGGGCGCTGATGAGTGTATCGATTGGTTCGGTTGGCAGCATGTGTCGGCAAGGACTCTCTGGGTAACGCTATCCACTATACGTGGCGGCAATATGTCAGGGCAAAAAAAACCCCGCGCGAGGCGGGGTTTTCTCAGTGGCGGTGGCTGCTAGCGCCCCGGCCCCTTGATGGTGACGATGGCGCGGCGGCTGGGCGCGAGGCAGGCGATCAGGGCCTTGCGCTCCTTGATTTCGTTGCCGCAGAAAACCGCCGGAACGGTCTTGCCCATGCCTATGGTTTCGATGCTGTCGCGGTTGGCGCCCTTGTTCACCAGGTAGGCCTTGACCGCGTCGGCGCGTTTTTCTGACAGCTTCTGGTTGTACGACTGACTGCCCAGACGGTCGGTGTGACCCTCGATGATGACCGCTTCCAGTTTGGCGCAGCTGGCGAGCTTGGCGACGATGTCACTGTCCAGGCGTGCCTTGGCGGCCGGGGTCAGGTCGGCCTTGTTAAAGGCGAACACCTCGTCGTTTTTCAGGGTCACCGTTGCATCACAGCGCTTGGGCGCTGCCGCGGCGGGCTTGACTGGCGCGGCGGCGGGCTTGGGCGGCGGGGCAGCCGGTTTGGCGGCCGGTGCGGCGGCGGGCTTGGGTGCCGGTTTGGGCATCAGGTCGGGGTCGCACTCCATGTTGGCGAGGGCCGGCGTCCAGTAACCGGTCCGCCAGCACAGGCCGTAGGGATCCTTGACCATGCCGCCACGGGTGTCGGTGAGATAGCCGATGTTCTGGGCCGCTGCGATGGGCGCAACCAGGCCCAGTCCCAAGCCGAGCGCCACAACGCTTATTGCAGATATGAATTTTTTCATGTCCATCCCCCCAGGCAGGTTTTAATGGCGCCGATTGGGTCAGCGCGTTATTTTTGTTCAGCTGCGACAGCGCAAATTCTAGGCGGGTCGGACGGTCGGGGTTGTCATTTTGCAGACAATTGCTAAACCGGTCTCCGCCTTGATCCGATGATGTCCGGCCATGGCCGGATTTCCCCGCGACAAGCGTCACCAAGTCCATGATACATCACATCATCCGGCGCGGGCAAAAGGCCGCCGGAGGGAGGCGGCAAGGCGAAGGAATGGGTGGCCGTGGCGGGTCCGGAGTGTTAAAATTTCGCTTTTCCCAAGCCCGCATTGCGGTCTATAAAATCAGGGCCATAAGAAGACTCCCGCAGATGGATCAATTCGCCAAAGAAACAATCCCGGTAAGCCTGGAAGAAGAAATGCGCCGTTCCTACCTCGATTACGCCATGAGCGTGATCGTCGGCAGGGCGCTGCCCGATGTGCGCGACGGCCTGAAGCCGGTGCACCGGCGCGTGCTGTTTGCCATGCACGAGGCCAACAACGTGTGGAACCGGCCGTATGTGAAGTGCGCCCGCGTGGTCGGCGAAGTGCTGGGCAAATACCACCCGCACGGCGATACCGCCACCTACGAGGCGCTGGTGCGCATGGCGCAGGACTTTTCCATGCGCTACACCCTCATCGACGGCCAGGGCAACTTCGGCTCCATCGACGGCGACTCGGCCGCAGCCTATCGTTACACCGAGTGCCGGCTCGAGCGCCTCGCTTCGGAATTGCTTGCCGACATCGACAAGGAGACGGTCGATTTCGTACCCAATTACGACGGCAAGGAAATGGAGCCGACGGCGCTGCCGACGCGCATCCCCAACCTGCTGATCAACGGCTCCTCGGGCATCGCCGTGGGCATGGCGACCAACATCCCGCCGCACAACCTGTCGGAGGTGGTCGACGCCTGCCACGCGCTGCTGAAAAACCCCGGCATCGACATCGAGGACCTGATCAAGATCATCCCGGCGCCCGACTTCCCCACCGCCGGCATCATCTACGGCATCGCCGGCGTGCACGAGGGCTATCGCACCGGCCGCGGCCGCGTGGTGATGCGCGCACGCACCCACTTCGAGGACCTCGAAAAAGGCAACCGCCAGTCGATCATCGTCGACGAGTTGCCCTACCAGGTCAACAAGAAGACGCTGCTGGAAAAAATCGCCGAACTGGTAAACGACAAGAAAATCGAGGGCATCAGCGAAATCCGCGACGAGTCCGACAAATCGGGCATGCGCGTGGTGGTCGAGCTAAAGCGCAACGAAATTCCCGAGGTCATACTCAACCAGTTGTACAAGCACACGCAGTTGCAGGACACCTTCGGCATCAACATGGTGGCGCTGCTGGACGGCCAGCCCAAGCTGCTCAACCTCAAGCAGATGCTGGTCGCCTTCCTCGGCCACCGGCGCGAGGTGGTGACGCGGCGCACGGTGTTCGAGCTGCGCAAAGCGCGCGAACGGGCGCACATACAGGAAGGCCTGGCGGTCGCGCTGTCCAATGTTGACGAGATCATCGCCCTCATCAAGCAGGCGCAGACTCCGCCCGAGGCCAAGATCAAGCTGATGGAACGTGCCTGGCGCTCGCCGCTCGTCGAAGACATGCTGCGCCGCGCGGCGACCGACGCTTCGCGCCCGGCCGGCCTGTCGATGGCATTCGGGCTGACCGACAAGGGTTACATGCTGTCGGACGTGCAGGCACAGGCCATCCTGGAAATGCGCCTGCAGCGGCTCACCGGCCTCGAGCAGGACAAGATTGTTTCCGAATACCGCGAACTCGTCGAGATCATCGCCGACTTCCTCGACATCCTCGCCAAGCCCGAGCGCATCACCGTGATCATCACCGACGAGCTGAAGGCGGTGCGCGAGCAATACGGCGACGCGCGCAAGAGCGTGATCGAGATGAACACCCAGGAAATAGGCATAGAGGACCTGATCACCCCCGCAGACGTGGTGGTGACCTTCTCGCATACCGGTTACATCAAGGCACTGCCTCTCGCCGATTACACAGTGCAGGGGCTCGGTGGGCGTGGCAAGCAGGCGGCCGCGACCAAGGAGGACGACTGGATCGAGCGCCTGTTCATCGCCAACACGCACGACACCATGCTGTGCTTTTCCTCGCGCGGCAAGGTCTACTGGCTCAAGGTCTACAACGTGCCGCAGGGCACGCGCACCAGCCGCGGCAAGCCCATCGTCAACCTGTTCCCGCTCGCAGAGGGCGAAAAAATAAACGCCGTGCTGCCGGTCAAGCTCTATGACGAGGAGCACTACGTGTTCCTCGCCACCGCAATGGGCACGGTCAAGAAGACGCCGCTGTCGGCCTTCGCCAACCAGCGCGAAAAAGGCATCATCGCCATCAGCCTGGATGACGGCGACCACCTGATCGGCGCCGCCATCACCGATGGCAAGCACGACATCATGTTGTTCTCCGAAGGCGGCAAGGCGGTGCGCTTCAAGGAGGATGATGTGCGTCCGATGGGTCGCGATGCGCGCGGCGTGCGCGGCATGAAACTGCCGGAGGGGCAGAGCCTGGTCTCGATGCTGGTGGCCGACAATGAAAGTCTCACCGTGCTCACGGCGACGGAAAACGGCTTTGGCAAGCGCACGGCCATCGCCGAATACACGCTGCACGGCCGCGGCACGCAGGGCATGATCGCGATCCAGACCAACGAGCGCAACGGCAAGCTGGTCGGCGCTTTGCTGGTGGGGACTGATGACGAACTCATGCTCATCTCCACCGGTGGTGTGGCGATTCGTACCCGGGTGAGCCAGATTCGTGAAAAGGGCCGTTCGACCCAGGGCGTTGTGCTGATCAACCTCGATGAGGGCACCAAGCTCGCCGGCATCGAGAAAGTGGCCGAGGCCGAAGGTGTGGCCGGAGCCGGGCCTGCGTCCGCGGAAGGCGACCCGCAATGAACGCGGTGAAAGAGCCGGTGCGGGCGATTAATTTCAGCGCCGGCCCGGCGGCGCTGCCCGAGGAAGTGTTGCGCCTTGCCGCGGCAGAAATGCTCGACTGGCACGGCAGCGGCATGTCGGTGATGGAAATGAGCCATCGCGGCAAGGAGTTCATTTCCATCCACGCCGAGGCCGAGGCCGACCTGCGCGACCTCCTCGCCATCCCGGCCAATTACAAGGTGTTGTTCCTGCAGGGCGGGGCGATCGCCGAGAACGCCATCGTGCCGATGAACATGCTGCGCGGGCGCGAGCGCGCCGACTACATCAACACCGGCGAGTGGTCGAAAAAGTCGATCAAGGAAGCGAAAAAGTACTGCAGCGTGAACGTCGCCGCCTCGGGTGAGGACCGCAATTTCAGCTATATCCCGCCGCGCGATTCCTGGAAACTCGATCCGGGTGCCGCCTACGTGCACATCTGCACCAATGAAACCATAGGCGGCCTGGAGTACCACTGGGTGCCCGATACCGGCGAGGTGCCGCTGGTGGCCGACATGTCCTCGCACATCCTGTCGCGCCCGGTGGAGGTGGCGAAATACGGCCTGATCTACGCCGGCGCGCAAAAAAACATCGGTCCGGCCGGACTGACGATCGTCATCGTGCGCGACGAGCTCATCGGCCAGGCCTTGCCCTGCACGCCCTCGGCCTTTGACTACAAATTGCAGGCCGAGGCCGACTCAATGTTCAACACGCCGGCGACCTACGCCATTTATATCGCCGGCCTGGTGTTCAAGTGGCTGAAGCGCGAGGGCGGGCTGGCAGCGATGGAACAGCGCAACATCGCCAAGGCGCAGCTGCTTTACACCTTTCTTGACCAGAGCGGCTTTTTCAAAAGCCCGGTGGAAAAGCGCGACCGTTCGCGCATGAACGTGCCGTTCAAGCTCAAGGACGAGTCGCTGGACGCGGCTTTTCTCAAGGGCGCGCAGGAGCGCGGCATGGTGCAGTTAAAAGGGCATCGCGCGGTGGGCGGCATGCGTGCCTCCATATACAACGCCATGCCGCTTGCCGGCGTGCAGGCGCTGGTCGGGTACATGAAGGAATTCGAAGCCAAACACGGCTGATTGGTGGCTGATTGGTGGCTGATGGGTGGCTGAGTGGCGACTGCGGCGCGGGCTGCAGGCGCTTGCCAAAGGGGAAGGGCAGCGATGCCCGTGCACGGGAATGAGCAAATCCACGACATTTGAAATCCTTGCGCTGAACCAGATCTCGCACGTCGGGTTGAAACGCCTGCCTGCGGAGCTCTACACGGTGAGCAAGGAGGCGCAATCGCCCGATGCCATCCTGGTGCGCTCGCACGACATGCACGCCATGAACATCGCCGCCAGCGTCAAGGCCATCGGCCGCGCCGGTGCCGGCACCAACAACATCCCGGTAAAGGCGATGAGCGCGCGCGGCGTGCCGGTGTTCAACGCCCCGGGCGCCAACGCCAACGCCGTCAAGGAACTGGTGCTCGCCGGCATGCTGATGGCCGCGCGCAACCTCGCGCCGGCACTGGGCTTTGTCTCGTCCCTCGGCGGCGACGAGGCAACGCTGGAAAAGCGCATCGAAGACGGCAAAAAGCAGTTTGCCGGTTTTGAACTGCCCAACCACACACTGGGGGTGATAGGCCTGGGAAAAATCGGCAGCTTGATCGCCGACGCGGCGATCAAGCTGGGCATGAACGTGCTCGGTTACGACCCGGAAATTACCGTCGACGCGGCCTGGGGCCTGCCATCGCAGGTGCGCCGGGCCGCTTCGATCGACGAAGTGCTGAAAAACAGCCATTTCGTCACCCTGCACGTGCCGCTGGTTGAGGCGACGCGCCATCTGGTCAACGCCAAAAATGTCCAGCTGATGCGCCACGGCGCCATCCTGCTGAATTTTTCGCGCGAGGGCATTGTCGAGGAGCAGGCGGTGCTTGCCGCGCTCGCCGCGCGCGGCCTGAAGTACTACGTCACCGACTTCCCCGGCGCCAGCCTGGCGGGGCACGCCGGCGTGATCGCGCTGCCGCACCTTGGCGCCTCGACGCGCGAGGCCGAGGACAACAGCGCGGTGATGGTGGTCGACCAGGTGCGCGAGTGCCTCGAGCATGGCAACATCAGCAACTCGGTCAATTTCCCCAACGTCACGATGCCGCGCGAAGTGCCCTACCGCGTGGCCATCGCCAATGCCAACGTGCCCAATATGCTCGGACAGATCTCCACCGCCATGGCCCAGGCCGGACTGAACATCCACAACATGATGAACAAATCGCGGCAGGAGATGGCCTATACCCTGGTCGACCTTGATGCGCCGGTGCCGGCCAAGGTGATTGCCGCGCTGCGCGCCACGCCCGGCATGCTCGGGGTTAGATACTTGCCGCTGAACGGCGGGGAGGCGGCATGAGCAAGGAGACCGCCGGCAAGAACGGCGATACCGACAAGGCCCTCGCCGAACGGCGCAAGGCCATCGACGCGATCGACCGGCAAATACTCAAGCTGCTGTCCGAGCGCGCCGCCCACGCGCAGGCCATTGGGCACCTCAAGCAGGGCGGCCTCGTCTATCGGCCCGAACGCGAAGCCGAGGTATTGCGCAACGTCATGGCGGCCAATCCGGGCCCGATTCCGGCTGCGGCGGTGGCGCAAATCTATACCCAGATCATGTCGGCCTGCCGCGCGCTGGAGCAGCCCTTGTCGGTGGCCTACCTCGGGCCGCAGGGTACCTTCAGCGAAATGGCGCTGGAAAAGCAGTTCGGCGGCGGCGTGCAAGGCCTGCCCTGCGCTTCGTTCGACGAGGTGTTCCATGCCGCCGAGACCGGGTCCGCAGCCTATGCCGTGGTGCCGGCGGAAAATTCCACCGAGGGCGCCATTGGGCGCACCCTCGACCTGCTGCTCACCACGCCCTTGAAGGTCTGTGCCGAGGTGGTGCTGCGCGTGCACCAGAACCTGATGGTAAAACCTGCGGTGAAACCTGCTGTGAAACCCGTGAAAGGGGCCAAGGGCACGACGCTGGAGAAAATCAAACGCGTCTATTCCCACGCGCAGTCTCTGGGGCAATGCCAGCAGTGGTTGTCGCAGCACCTGCCGCACGCCGAACGCGTGTCGGTGGCGAGTAACGCCGAGGCGGCGCGCCTTGCCGCGGCCGAGGCGGGTGCCGCAGCCATCGGCCCGAGCCTCGCGGCCAGCCGCTACGGTTTGCAGTTGCTGGCGGAAAACATCGAGGACGAACCGAACAACATGACGCGCTTCCTGGTGCTGGGCGCCCAGGACGCCGGTCCGACCGGGCACGACCACACCTCGCTGGTGATGTCGGCGCCCAACCGTCCTGGCGCGGTGCACGAATTGCTCACCCCGCTGGCAACGCACGGCGTGAGCATGACGCGCATCGAGTCGCGGCCATCGCGCACCGGGCAGTGGGAGTATTACTTTTACGTCGACCTGCTGGGCCACCAGCAGGATGCCAATGTCGCGCGCGCCATCGCCGAACTGAAGGCGCTGGCGCCCTTCCTCAAGGTGTTCGGCTCGTATCCGTCCGCAGTCCACTGATCCGACCGCACCGCAACCAGAATCAATATTCAAGACCGAAAAGGGTTTGCAATGGATTTCACCGAACTGGCGCCCGCCTATGTGCGCGCCATCGCGCCTTACCAGCCGGGCAAGCCGGTGTCCGAAGTGGCGCGCGAGCTGGGCATCGCCGAGGCCGACATCGTCAAGCTTGCCTCCAATGAAAACCCGCTGGGCTGCGGCGAGAAGGCGAAAAAAGCCATGCTCGCCGCGCTGCAGGACATTCACATCTACCCGGACGGCAACGGCTTTGCGCTGAAGTCGGCGCTGGCAAAGCGCTTTGGCGTGGCCATCGAATCGGTGGTGCTGGGCAACGGCTCCAACGACCTGCTCGAGTACCTCGCCATGGCCTTCCTGTCGCGCGAAACAAGCGCCGTTTATTCGCAGCATTGCTTTGCCGTCTATCCGCTGGCCACCCAGGCGCGCGGCGCCTGCGGCATCAAGGTTGCGGCGAAAAATTTCGGCCATGACCTGGACGCCATCCTTGCCGCCATCCGTCCGGATACGCGGCTGGTATTCATTGCCAACCCGAACAATCCGACCGGCACCTTCCTGCCCTACGACGAAATCAAGGCCTTCCTCGCGCGCGTGCCCAAAGAAGTCATTGTCGTGCTCGACGAGGCTTACAACGATTTTCTGCCGACCGAACTGCGCACCGACACCGTGGCCTGGCTAAAGACCTTTCCGAACCTGGTCATCACCCGCACCTTTGCCAAGATTCACGGCCTCGCCGGACTGCGTGTCGGCTATATGCTCGGCAATGCGCAGATCTGTGACATGGTCAACCGCGTGCGCGCGCCCTTCAACGTCAATAGTGTCGGGCAGGCCGCGGCCATCGCCGCCCTCGATGACGCCGACTTTATCGCGCGCAGTTACGACAACAACCGCGCCGGCATGGCGCAACTTGAGGCCGGCTGCAAAAAGCTCGGCCTCGGTTTCATTCCTTCGTTCGCCAATTTCCTCACCATCCGGGTGGGTGATGGTGCCGCGGTATTCCAGAAGCTGCTGCGCCAGGGTGTCATCGTGCGCCCGGTGGGCGGTGGCTACGAAATGCCGGAGCACCTGCGCGTCACCATCGGCCTGCCGCAGGAGAACGAGCGTTTCCTCGCCGCCCTCGCCACGGCCCTGAAGGGCTGACGGTGGTGCGCTTGCGGTCGCTGAAAATCACCGCTGCCGGACAGCCACCGGCCGGAAAGCCGCGCCAGTCGGCCATCTCCAGCTTATTGTGTGCGGGGTGACGGTATGAGCGGCGCGCCGTTTCGCATCAATACGCTGGCCCTGGTCGGGGTCGGCCTGATCGGCGGGTCCTTCGCGCTGGCGCTGAAAAAAGCCGGCATGGTGGGGCGGGTGATAGGCGTGGGCCGCTCGGCGGCCAACCTGGAAAAGGCGCGCGAGCTGGGCATCATCGACGAGGTGGTGGCTGACGCCGGTGCCGCCGCCGCCCGCGCCGACCTGGTGCTGGTGGCGGTGCCGGTGGCGCAGACCGGCGCGGTGTTTCGCGCCATCGCGTCTCAACTCGCGCCCGGCTGCGTCGTCACCGATGCCGGTAGTACCAAACAGGACGTGGTGGCGCTGGCGCGCGCCGCCTTCGGCGCCAAGCTCGGCCAGTTTGTACCGGCCCATCCGATCGCCGGCGCCGAGAATAGCGGCGCGGCGGCGGCGCGCGCCGAGTTGTACCAGGGGCGCAAGGTGGTGATCACGCCGCTGCCCGACACCGCGCCGGCGGCGCTCGAACGTGTGCGTGCCGCATGGCTTGCCTGCGGCGCGCAGTTGCACAGCATGCAGCCGACCGAGCACGACGCGGTGTTCGCCGCGGTCAGCCACCTGCCGCACCTCCTGGCCTATGCGCTGGTGCACGAGGTGGCGCTGCATGACAATGCCGCGACCCTCTTCGATTATGCGGCGAGCGGCTTTCGCGACTTCACCCGCATCGCCTCCAGCCATCCGGAAATGTGGCGCGATATCTGCGTCGCCAACCGCGGCGCCATACTGGCCGAGTTAAAACGCTACCAGGGGCAGTTGGGCGAACTGCAGGCCATGCTCGAAGCCGGGGACGCCGCAGCGCTCGAAGCGGTGTTCGAACGGGCGCGCAGCGCGCGCGACGGCTGGCTCAAGCGCCAGTAAGTAAGCGGCGAGCGCCCATCCGACGTGGACCATCTCGACCTTTTGCCGATTCGCAGCGTCGCCGGAACGGTGCGCCTGCCCGGTTCCAAAAGCATTTCCAACCGCGCCTTGTTGCTCGCCGCTCTGGCGAGCGGGCAAACGCGCCTGCACGGGCTGCTCGCCTCCGACGACACGGCTGTGATGCTCGCGGCCCTCGCCAGGCTGGGCGTGGCGGTGCAGCAGCGAGCCGATGGCGTGGTGCTGGTGGAGGGCGCCGGTGGTCCCTTCGGCGTGAAGGCCGCCGAATTGTTCCTCGGCAACGCCGGCACGGCGTTTCGCCCGCTGACCGCGGCACTGGCGCTGTGCGGCGGCGAGTACCGCCTGTCCGGCGTACCGCGCATGCACGAGCGGCCGATAGGCGACCTGGTCACAGCCTTGTGCGCGCTGGGCGCGCGGGTCGATTACCTTGGCGAGGCGGGTTATCCGCCGCTGGTGATTCATCCGGGGCTTATCAGGGCCGGCGGCCGCGTCAGCGTGCGCGGCAATGTCTCCAGCCAGTTTCTCAGCGCGCTGCTGATGGCCTTGCCGCTGACCGGTGAACGCATCAGCGTCGATGTGGTTGGCGAATTGATTTCCAAGCCCTATGTCGAGATCACCCTCAATACCATGGCGCACTTTGGCGTGACGGTGGAACGCGCGGGCTGGTCGGCCTTTACCGTGCCCGCCGCATCGCGCTACCGCGGCGCGGGCGACCTGTGGGTGGAGGGCGACGCTTCGTCGGCGTCGTATTTCATCGCCGCCGGGGCCATCAGTGCGCTGCGCGGCGGCGAGACGCTGCGCATTGAGGGCGTGGGCCGGGGCAGCGTGCAGGGCGATGTGCGTTTTGCCGAAGCCATGCAGGCGATGGGCGCCACGGTCGAGATGGGTGACAACTGGATCGAAGCGGGGGCGGACGCCGCTGCAAGGCAGGCCGGCAAGCTCAAGGCTTTTGACGGCGATTGCAATCACATACCGGATGCGGCGATGACGTTGGCGGTGGCGGCGCTGTTTGCCGACGGTCCCTGCACCCTGCGCAATATCGCCAGTTGGCGGGTCAAGGAAACCGACCGCATTGCCGCGATGGCGACCGAATTGCGCAAGCTGGGTGCAACGGCCGAAGAAGGCGCCGACTGGCTGCGCGTGACGCCGCCGGCGGTTTTGCGCGCGGCGACCATAGATACTTACGACGATCACCGCATGGCGATGTGCTTTTCGCTTGCCGCGCTGGGTGGGGTGGCGGTGCGGATCAACGACCCGGGCTGTGTTGCAAAGACATTTCCTGAATATTTTCATGTGCTTGAAGGAATTTCGCGGCGATGAGCCCGGTTCCTGTCATTGCCATAGACGGACCGACTGCCTCGGGCAAGGGCACCATCGCCGAAATCGTCGCCAAGACCCTCGGGTTGCATTACCTGGACAGTGGCGCGCTTTACCGCCTGGTTGCCTTGGCGGCACAAAAATCCGGGATTGCCTTTGATTCGGAAGGGGAATTGGCTGGTATTGCGGCCAGTCTGGATGCCCGTTTTGAGGCTGGCGAGATCTGGCTCGCGGGTGAGCGGGTGACCGACCAAATCCGCCTCGAGGCGGTTGGCTTGGGCGCCTCCAGGGTCGCGGCCCTGCCGGGCGTGCGCGCGGCCCTGCTGGAGCGCCAGCGCGGCTACCGCAAGGCCCCCGGACTGGTTGCCGACGGGCGCGACATGGGCTCGGTGGTGTTCGCCGATGCGGCGCTCAAGGTGTTTCTTACCGCAAGCGCCGAGGCGCGCGCCGAGCGCAGGCATAAACAGTTGAAACAAAAAGGAATCCCTGCTAGTATCGACATCCTTTTGTCGGAGTTGCGCGAGCGCGATGTGCGCGATGCCAGTCGTAGCATCGCACCACTTGCACAAACGCCGGACGCCAGGCTGCTGGACAGTACATCTCTTGGAATTCAGGAGGTTGCGCAACTGATCCTCGGTTGGTACCGGGACGTGGCAGCAAAACACTGAGGGGCAACAAGCAGGGGCAACAAGCAGTAAAACGGTGGCATTGACGACCTTGCGGCCGACCCGCAGGCGAACATGCCTTTTTACAACTGACCCGCTGTAATGGCGGTTTTAAATGCAGGTACCTATGTCCAACGTAACCAACGTCGCGCCTTCCGAAGATATGGAAAGCTTTGCGGCAATGTTTGAAGACAGCCTGACACGCAAGGAAATGCGCGTCGGCGAAGTGATCACCGGCGAGGTGGTCCGTGTCGATATGAATTTTGTCGTGATCAACGCCGGCCTCAAGTCCGAGTCGTTTGTCGCGCTCGAAGAATTCCGCAATGACAAGGGTGAAATGGAAGTCAAACCGGGCGATTTCGTCTCGGTCTGCATCGAAGCCCTTGAAGACGGCTTTGGCGAAACCCGCCTGTCGCGCGACAAGGCTAAGCGCCTCGCCGCCTGGATGGACCTGGAAAAAGCCATGGAAACGGGCGCGCTCGTCTCCGGCCTGATAAGCGGCAAGGTCAAGGGCGGCCTGACCGTCATGACCAACGGCATCCGCGCCTTCCTGCCCGGTTCGCTCGTTGACATCCGCCCGGTCAAGGACACCACGCCCTTTGAGGGCAAGGAAATGGAATTTCGCGTCATCAAGCTCGACCGCAAGCGCAACAACGTGGTGGTGTCGCGCCGCGCCGTGCTCGAGGCGAGCCAGGGTGAAGAGCGCCAGAAACTGCTGCAGACCCTCGCCGAAGGCGCGGTGGTCAAGGGCATCGTCAAGAACATCACCGACTACGGCGCGTTTGTCGACCTCGGAGGCATCGACGGCCTGCTGCACATCACCGACCTCGCATGGCGCCGTGTCAAGCACCCGTCCGAAGTGCTGGCCGTGGGCGATGAAGTCACCGCCAAAATCCTCAAGTTCGACCAGGAAAAGAACCGCGTTTCCCTCGGCATGAAGCAGCTGGGCGAGGACCCGTGGGTAGGCTTGTCGCGCCGTTACCCGACCAGCACGCGCCTGTTCGGCAAGGTCACCAACCTCACCGACTACGGCGCGTTTGTCGAAGTCGAGCAGGGCATCGAGGGCCTGGTGCACGTGTCCGAAATGGACTGGACCAACAAGAACGTCCATCCGTCCAAGGTGGTGCAGCTTGGCGATGAAGTCGAAGTCATGATCCTTGAGATCGACGAGGAGCGCCGCCGCATTTCGCTGGGCATGAAGCAGTGCCTCGCCAATCCGTGGGACGACTTTTCCATGAACTGCAAGAAGGGCGACCGCGTGAAGGGCCAGATCAAGTCGATCACCGACTTTGGCATTTTCATCGGCCTCGCAGGCGGCATCGACGGCCTGGTGCACCTGTCGGACCTGTCCTGGAGCGTTGCCGGCGAAGAGGCCGTGCGCAACTTCAAAAAGGGCGACGAGGTCGAGGCGCTGGTGTTGTCCATCGACGTCGAGCGCGAGCGTATTTCGCTTGGCATCAAGCAGATGGATGGCGACCCGTTCACCAACTACGTTGCCACGCACGACAAGAACAGCATCGTGCAGGGTACCGTCAAGACGGTGGATGCCAAGGGCGCCGTGTTGGTGCTCGAGGGCGAGGTCGAGGGTTACCTGCGGGCTTCGGAAATTTCGCGCGACCGCGTCGAAGATGCGACCAAACACCTCAAGGAAGGCGACGAGCTTACCGCGATGATCATCAACGTCGACCGCAAGAACCGCGCAATCAACCTGTCCATCAAGGCCAAGGACATGGCCGACGAAGGCGATGCCATGCATAAAGTGCAAAGCCAGAACGCGGCCAGCACCGGCAGCACCAACCTGGGTGCGCTGCTCAAGGCCAAGCTGGACACCAAGAACGTCCAACAATAACGCGGGATAGTCGCTCATGACCAAGTCGGAACTGATCGCCAGGCTGGCTGCGCGTTATCCGCAGCTGGTGGCCAAGGACGCGGAATTTGCGGTAAAGATGATCCTCGATGCCATGACGCAAAGTCTGGTCGAGGGGCAGCGCATCGAAATCCGCGGCTTTGGCAGTTTCGGCCTGAATCACCGGCCGGCACGCGTCGGGCGCAATCCCAAGTCGGGTGAAAAGGTGCACGTGCCGGAAAAGTTCGTGCCCCATTTCAAGGCCGGCAAGGAATTGCGCGAACGGGTCGACACCAAAGAATGAGGTCCCGGGGCTGACGGGTGCGCGTGTTGCGCAAGTTGTTGATGCACGACGGCTTGATACACGGCGGTGCCATGGTGGCGCCGCCGTTTTTGTTTGTGTTGATGTTTCATTGATGTTTCGTTGATGTTTCATTGATGTTTCGTTGATTTTTTAGATGAACAAGCTGCTCTCAATCCTTTCATGGACGTTGCGCGCCGTGCTGTTCCTGGCGTTGTTCCTGTTTTCCATCAAGAACACCGAGACGGTGACGCTGCGGCTGTGGTTTGAACAGACCTGGCAGGCGCCGCTGGTGCTGCTGCTGCTCGCATTCATGGCCGGCGGGGCCCTGCTGGGTGTGCTCGCCTGCCTTGCCCGAATGTTCGGGCAACGCCGCGAAATCGCCCGCCTGAAGCGCGAGTTGCGCCTGCGCGCCCAGGAGCGTCCGGCGATGCCCCCGCCCGATGCCGCCTAGAACGATGCCCGCCTGACATGCCGGAATTCGAATACTGGTGGCTGCTTGGTTTTCCGCTGTTTTTCGGCCTCGGCTGGCTTGCCGCGCGCATCGACATACGCCACCTGATCGCCGAGTCCAAGTCGCTGCCGCGCTCCTACTTTCGCGGCCTCAATTTCCTGCTCAACGAGCAGCCGGACAAGGCCATCGATGCCTTCATCGAGGTGGTCAAGCTCGACCCGGAGACCATAGAGCTGCATTTTGCCCTCGGCAGCCTGTTTCGCCGGCGCGGTGAGACGGAGCGGGCGATTCGCATGCACCAGAACCTGCTCGAGCGCGGCGACCTGCCCGGCGAGCAGCGTCTTGCGGCGATGTTTGAATTGGGGCAGGACTATCTCAAGGCCGGCCTCCTTGACCGTGCCGAGGAAGTGTTTGAGAAGTTGCGCGCCGGTTCGCACCGCGTCGAGGCGCTGGGCTTCCTGCTCGACATTTACCAGCAGGAAAAGGAATGGCTCAAGGCGGTGCAGGCGGCGCGCCAATTGTCCGATGGTTCGGGCAAGTCACTGCAAAAGGAGATCGCCAATTTTTACTGCGAGCTCGCCGCCGTCGAGGCGACGCACTCGCGCACCGAGCAGGCGCGCGCCTACCTCGATGAGGCGCTTGCCGCGAGCCGCAAGTGCGTCAGGGCCAACATGCAGCTGGGCGATTTGCACGCGGCCGCGGGCGAACACGAGCAGGCGGTGCTTGCATGGAAGCGCATCGAACAGCAGACACCCGCCTATCTCGCGCTGGTGGCGCAACGCCTGATTGAAAGCTTTCGCGCCCTGGGCCGCGTGGAAGAGGGCCTGGTGCTGATCAAGGGCTTGCTCGCCAGCCATGCCTCGCTTGACCTGCTTGATGTGGCTTTCCAGGCAACGCTCGAGACCGCCGGTCCCGAGGAGGCGTACAAACTGGTGCGCGACGAATTGCGGCGCACGCCGACGCTGCTCGGCCTGGATAAACTGCTCGAGGCGCAGCTCATCATGGCGCCTCCCGAGCGCCGGTCCGACCTGGAACTGATGAAGAACCTGGTGCACGGCCATACGCGCAGGCTGGCCCGGTATAGTTGCGACAGCTGCGGCTTCAAGGCGCGGCAGTTTTACTGGCATTGCCCGGCCTGCAGCGGATGGGAAACCTACCCCCCAAGACGTACCGAGGAGTTTGATGTCGCGCCATGAGGGATTTATTGGTGAAAAGTGAATAGTGAATAGTGAAAAGTGAAAAGTGAATTGTTGGGAGTGTTGATTTGAAAATAACCATGATCGGTACCGGCTATGTCGGCCTGGTTACCGGCGCCTGCTTTGCCGAGGTCGGTAACGATGTGCTTTGCCTGGACGTCGACGAACGCAAGATACGCACCCTTAACGAGGGTGGTTTGCCGATTTACGAACCCGGCCTGCTCGAGATGGTCAAGCGCAACCGCGCCGCCGGGCGGCTCAAGTTCAGCACCGATATCGCCGCCGGTGTGGCTTTTGGCGAGGTGCAGTTCATCGCCGTGGGCACGCCCCCGGGCGAGGACGGGTCGGCCGACCTGCAGTATGTGGTGGCGGCGGCGCGCGGCATTGGCCGCAGCATGGACAGCTACCGGCTGGTGGTGGACAAATCCACGGTGCCGGTGGGGACGGCGGAAAAAGTGCGCAACGCCGTCAGCGAAGAGCTGAAAAAGCGCGGTGTGGACGTGCCCTTTTCGGTGGTGTCCAACCCGGAGTTCCTCAAGGAGGGCGCCGCGATCGAGGACTTTATGCGCCCGGACCGCATTGTGATCGGCAGTGAAGACGAGCGCGGCACGCAGTTGATGCGCGCGCTGTACGCGCCGTTCCAGCGCAACCACGAACGCCTCATTGTCATGGGTGTGCGCTCGGCGGAGCTGACCAAATATGCCGCCAACGCCATGCTGGCGACGCGCATTTCCTTCATGAACGAGATGGCCAACCTCGCCGAGCGGGTGGGCGCCGACATCGAGGACGTGCGCCGCGGCATCGGTTCGGATCCGCGCATCGGTTACCACTTTCTTTATCCGGGCGCCGGTTACGGCGGCTCGTGTTTTCCCAAGGACGTGCAGGCCTTGCAGCGCACCGCGGTTGCCATGGGGATGCCCTTGCACATCCTTGACGCGGTCGAGCGTGTCAACGGCAACCAAAAAGAGGTGCTGGCCGGAAAAATCGTCAAGGCGCTGGGCGAAGACCTCAGCGGACGCAATATCGCCGTCTGGGGACTTGCCTTCAAGCCCAACACCGACGACATGCGCGAGGCGCCCAGCCGCGTGCTCATCGACGAGCTGCTGCGCCGCGGCGCGGTGGTGACCACCTACGACCCGGTGGCGATGGACGAGGCGCGGCACTTATTCGGCGCCGATGAGCGCATCCGGTACGCCAGTTCGCCCATGGCTGCGCTCGAGGGCGCCGACGTGCTGGCGATCGTGACCGAGTGGAAGGAGTTCCGCAGTCCCGATTTTGCCGCCATCAAGGCCGCCTTGAAGACCCCCGCGGTGTTTGACGGCCGCAACCTCTATGTCCCGGCAGAGGTGCGGCGCCACGGCCTCGCCTATCACGCCATCGGACGGTTGTAGGCGGCGATGATGAGCAAGCTGCCGGATTTTTCCAAGGCCCGCCTGCTGGTGGTGGGTGACGTGATGCTCGATCGCTACTGGTTTGGCGAGGTCGAGCGCATCTCGCCCGAGGCGCCGGTGCCGGTGGTCAGGGTCGAGCGCACCGAGGAGCGCCCGGGCGGCGCCGCGAACGTTGCGCGCAATGCCGCCGCCCTCGGTGTGGACACGGTGCTGCTGTCGGTGGTGGGCGATGACGAGGCCGGCCGCAGCCTGCGCGCGCTGGTCGAGGGGGCGGGCATTCGTGCCAGCCTGCACCAGGACGCCTCCATCGACACCACCGTCAAGCTGCGCGTGCTCGGCCGCCAGCAACAGCTGATACGCATCGATTTTGAAACCGCGCCCAGTCACGAGGTGCTGCTGGGAAAACTGGCCGAATACAAGACCCTGCTCAAGGACTGCGATGCGGTGATCCTGTCCGACTACGGCAAGGGCGGACTCACCCATATCACCCAGATGATCGACCTTGCGCGCGAGCTGGGCAAGGCGGTGCTGGTCGACCCCAAGGGCGGCGATTATTCCAAGTACCAGGGGGCGACCGTGGTCACCCCCAACCGCGGTGAATTGCGCGAGGTGGTCGGACGCTGGGCGTCCGAGGAGGAACTGACCGCCAAGGCGCAGGCGCTGCGCGCAGAGCTGGGCCTCGCCGCGCTGCTGGTAACGCGCAGCGAAGAGGGCATGACGCTTTACGAGGAACAGGGCGTGAGCCATGAGCCGGCCAAGGCGCGCGAGGTGTTCGATGTCACCGGTGCCGGCGATACGGTCATTGCGGTGCTTGCGGCCATGCTCGGCTGCGGCGCCAGGCTGCCCGAGGCGATGCATGTCGCCAACCTCGCCGCCGGCATCGTTGTCGGCAAACTGGGTACTGCGGTGGTGCGGCCGCAGGAGCTGGCCGCGGCGCTCTCCGGGGGAAGCACGGCGTCAGCCTGATAGAATCCGGCCATGAGCAGCTATATTATCGTCACCGGCGCCGCCGGCTTCATCGGATCCAACCTCGTGCGCGCGCTGAACGCGCGCGGCGAGACCGACATCATCGCCGTCGATAATCTTTCCCGCGCCGACAAGTTCCGCAACCTGGTCGATTGCGACATCGCCGATTTCATCGACAAGCGCGATTTCCTCGAGCGCCTGGTGCGCGGCGAGTTCGACGGCGGCATCGACGCGGTCATGCACCAGGGCGCCTGCTCGGACACCATGGAGACCGACGGCCGCTACATGATGGAGAATAACTACCGCTACTCGCTCGGCCTGCTCGATTTTTGCCTCGATGAAGAGGTGCCGTTCATCTATGCCTCCTCGGCCGCGGTCTACGGCGGCGGCAGGGAGTTTCGCGAGGAGCGCAGCTGCGAGTCGCCGCTCAACGTCTACGGCTATTCCAAATTCCTCTTTGACCAGGCGGTGCGCCGGCGCTTTGCCGATGCCGGTGCGCAGATCGCCGGGTTTCGCTACTTCAACGTCTATGGCCGCAACGAGGCGCACAAGGGGCGCATGGCCTCGGTGGCCTGGCACGGCCTGCAGCAGTTTCGCGACGGCGGCAAGGTGCGCCTGTTCGAGGGCAGCGACGGCTACGGCGACGGCGGGCAGCTGCGCGACTTCATTTGCGTAGACGATGTCATCAAGGTCAACCTGCACTTTCTCGACAACCCCGACAGCTCGGGTATTTTCAACGTCGGTACCGGCCGCGCCCAGCCCTTCAACGATGTGGCCATGGCGGTCATCAACGCCTGTCGCAGTCACGAGGGCAAACCGGCCTTGTCGCTGACGGAAATGACCGCCCAGGGCCTGCTCGAATACATACCCTTCCCGGAGCAACTCAAGGGAAAGTACCAGAGTTACACCCAGGCCGACGTGGGCGCGCTGCGTCGCGCCGGCTATACGGCACCCTTCACCGGCGTGGAGGAGGGGGTCGGCGCTTATGTCGGCGGCCTGCTCAGCACCGCCGCCGGTTCCCCTCCGGCACCTTAGTCCTTCACGGCGCCCGCCGCGGGCGCGATCTTTTTACCGCAGGTTCAGGTTTACATATGGCCAAGTCGAAGTCCGCTTCATCGCCCGATTACAAGACAATCGAAAACCTGATTGGCGGTACGCCGCTGGTGCGCCTGGTGCGCATCCCGGGCAAGGTCAACGAGAAGAACGGCAACATCATCCTGGGCAAAATGGAGGGCGACAACCCGGCCGGTTCGGTCAAGGACAGGCCGGCGCTGTCGATGATCACCCGCGCCGAGCAGCGCGGCAGCATCAAGCCGGGCGACACGCTGATCGAGGCCACCAGCGGCAACACCGGCATCGCCCTTGCCATGGCGGCGGCGATCAAGGGCTATCGCATGATCCTCATCATGCCCGAACACCTGTCCATAGAACGCCGCCAGACCATGCGCGCCTTTGGCGCCGAGATCATTCTTACGCCGCAGTCGGGCGGCATGGAGTCCTCGCGCGATCTTGCCGAGCAGATGCGCGCCGCGGGCAAGGGCGTGATCCTCGACCAGTTCGGTAACCCGGACAATCCGCTGGCGCATTACGAAACGACCGGCCCGGAAATCTGGAAAGATACCGCCGGCACCATCACCCATTTTGTTTCCAGCATGGGCACCACCGGCACCATCATGGGTGTGTCGCGATACCTCAAGGAACAGAATCCGGCCATCGAGGTGATTGGTGCGCAACCCACCGAAGGCTCGCAGATCCCGGGCATTCGCAAATGGCCGGAGGCGTACCTGCCGACAATTTACGACAAGGCGCGGGTGGACAGGATTGAGTACGTCAGCCAGGCCGATGCCGAGGACATGACGCGCCGGCTGGCGCGCGAAGAGGGCATTTTTTGCGGCATATCTGCAGGCGGCGCCATGGCCGTGGCGCTGCGTGTTTCGGCGCAACTCAAGAACGCCACCATCGTCTCCATCGTCTGCGACCGCGGCGACCGTTACCTGTCCACCGGTGTTTTCCCGCCGTGAGTTTTTCTGGAAAAATGCAGGTAATCGTCTGGAAAGCCACGACTGGCGCGGGTTTCCAGGTGATGCCATGCCCGTGGCCGGGCATTTTCCAGCCATTGCGTCCTTGCCCAACCGACCGGATTGCCGAGTAGCCCATGACCCCTGTCCTGGTTTTCGATATCGAGACCATTCCCGACGTCGGCGGTATGCGCCGCCTGTGGGACCTTGATCCCCAAGTCTCCGACCAGGACGTGGCGGAGATTGCGTTCCAGCGCCGCCGCGCCGCGAGCGCGAGCGGCAGCGACTTCCTGCCGCCGCACATGCAGCGCGTCGCGTCCATCGCCTGCGCCCTGCGCGAAGGCGAGGGCATCAAGGTCTGGTCGCTGGGAACGCCGGCCGACTCCGAAGAGGCCTTGATCAAGCGCTTTTTCGACGGCATTGAAAAATACACGCCGCAACTGGTGTCCTGGAACGGCGGCGGCTTTGACCTGCCGGTGCTGCATTACCGCGGCCTGGTACACGGCATCAGCGCGCCGCGCTACTGGGACATGGGCGAGGAGGACCGCGAGTTCAAGTGGAACAACTACATCAGCCGCTATCACTCGCGCCACCTCGACCTGATGGACTTGCTGGCGTTGTACCAGCCGCGCAACAACGTGCCGCTCGATGAACTGGCCAAGCTGATCGGTTTTCCGGGCAAGCTCGGCATGGACGGCTCCAGGGTCTGGCAGGCCTATTGCGAGGGCAGGCTGGCGGAAATCCGCGCTTATTGCGAGACCGATGTCGCCAATACCTACCTCGTGTTCCTGCGCTACCAGCTGATGCGCGGGGCGATAGACGCGGCCGGCTACAAGCGCGAAGCCAGGCTGTTGCGCGACACGCTGTCGGCCTCGGGCGAACAGCACTGGCAAGAGTTCCTGGCCGCCTGGCCGGAGTGAGCGCCCGATTTGACCACCATGACGACGGCAATTGTGGAGTCCCTCGACCGGGAAGGCCGCGGTGTGGCGCGGGTCGAGGGCAAGGCCATTTTCATAGAGGGCGCGCTGGCCGGCGAGACGGTGCAGTTCGCCTCATATCGCAAAAAGCCCAACTACGAACTGGCGCAGGCAACGTCGATCGAACAGGCCAGCGGCGAGCGCGTCGAGCCGCAATGCCCGCACTTTGGCGTTTGCGGCGGCTGTTCGATGCAGCACCTGGAACCGCGCGCCCAGGTCGCCGCCAAGCAGCGCGTGCTCGAGGACAACCTGTGGCATATCGGCAAGGTCAGGGCCGGCCGCATGCTCTCGCCCATCCACGGAACCTCCTGGGGCTACCGCCAGCGCGCGCGCCTGACCTCGCGTTTTGTCGTCAAGAAAGACACGGTGCTGGTGGGTTTTCACGAGCGCAAAAGCAGTTTTGTCGCCGACATGAACAGTTGCGAGGTGCTGCCCGCGGCGATGTCGGCACTGCTCATGCCGCTGCGCCAGTTAATCGGCACGCTGGCCATTCGCGAGCGCATGCCGCAAGTCGAAGTGGCCATAGGCGAGCACGTCACGGCGCTGGTGCTGCGCAACCTTGAGCCGGTGGGCGAGGCCGATGCCGCCTTGTTGCGCGCCTTTGCCGAGGCGCGCGGCGTGCAGATCTGGCTGCAGCCCAAGGGGCCGGATACGGCCGCGCCGTTCTGGCCGCTGGATGCGCCGCGCCTGGATTATTCCCTGCCCGAATTCGGCGTCAGCCTGGAGTTTTCGCCCACCGACTTCACCCAGGTCAACCAGTCGGTCAACCGCGTCATGGTCAGGCGCGCCATGGCGCTGCTCGATCCGCGGCCGGGGGAGATCATCGGCGACATGTTTTGCGGCCTCGGCAACTTCACCCTGCCCATCGCCGCCTGCGGTGCGGCGGTGCTGGGCGTGGAGGTGAATGCACAGCTGATAGGCAAGGGCGAGCGCAATGCGGTGGAAAACGGCCTGGCGTCACTGGCGCATTTCGCCGTGGCCAACCTGTTTGTCGAAGCATCCTGCGCGGCGCTGCCGCGCTTTGACAAGCTGCTGATCGACCCGCCGCGCGAGGGCGCGGTCGAGTTGCTCAAGTCCATCGGCGAGGACGGTCCCTGGCGCATCGTCTATGTGTCCTGCGATCCGGCGACGCTGGCGCGCGACGCCGGATTCCTGGTGCACGAAAAAGGCTACGAACTGGTTGCGGCCGGCGTGATCAACATGTTTCCGCACACCTCGCACGTCGAGTCGATCGCGCTGTTCGAGCGTCCGCGCCGGCCGGTGTAGAAAAAAAAGGGCAAAAAAAAGGCGGCTCGCGCCGCCTTTTTTGTTCCGGCAGTACGCGTCAGTCGCGGTCGCCGCCGATGATGCCCAGCAGTTGCAGCAGGCTGGAGAACAGGTTGTAGACCGAAATGTACAGGGTCAACGTCGCCGAGATGTAGTTGGTCTCGCCGCCCTTGACGATGCTGTTGATCTGCCACAGGATCATGGCCGAGGAGAGCAGCACAAAACCGGACAGGATCGCGAGGTGCAGCACGGGGCTGGCGAAGAACAGGTTGGCCACCACCGCAAGCATGATGACCACCACGCCAATGGTGAGGAAGCTGCTCATGCCGCTAAGGTCACGCTTGGTTGTGGTGGCGATGCCCGACATCACTGCGAACACCGCAGCCGTGCCGCCGGCGGCCATCATCACCAGTTGCCCGCCGTTCTTGAGCCCCAGCACGCTTTGCAGCAGCGGGCCGAGCAGCACGCCAAGGAACAGGGTGAAGCCGAGCAGCAGGGCGACGCCAAGCGATGACTCGCGGTTTTTCTCGATCGCCCAGATCCAACCGTAGAACACCGCCATGATGGCGATGAACGAGACGATGGGACTGGAGCGCATGAAGCCCATGTTGATGTTGCTGCCGATGGCCGCGCCGATGGCGGTCGGGATGAGTGTGAGCGCGAGCAGCATGTAGGTGTTGCGCAGCACCTTGTGCTGGCGCAATGCCAAGTCGTCGACGCCACCGCCGGAAAGGGAAAGCGGGTTCTGGACCGGTTGCATTTCTGGTTGCACGTAGACCTCCTGGTTAGCGTTGCTGTAACAGTAGCGTTGCTGTGACAGGCGTTTAGACTAGGTTAAAAGCGCAAAAGTTGCAAGCGCGGTCAAATAGTGCCCAAGCAAAAAATGCTATGTATTACAAAGGGTAATGCGGGGGGCGGGTGGCAACCGAGGGGAAGCGTGGCAGAGTGGTCGATTTCACCAGTCTTGAAAAGCTGGCAAAGGGACAACCCTTCGTCAGTTGGAGTCTCAGCGCACCGCGCCAAAGTCATTCGCCCCGCGTCATCGCTGGCGATGGCACGACAGCGCCTGCGGGGGCGCGGTTCGTCAGCGGCACGCCACAGTGGCCGCGACTGCCAGAGTCGCTAGTTCAGTGATTCATCCAATGGCGTTCTTTTGCCGTTGCTGCGGGCGCGGACGGCCTTGCGCAAGTTGCGGTACAGGTCGGGGTGGGTCGACTTGAGGAAGGCGATGACCTCGAAATCCTCTTTTTTCACACTCGACAAATCTATTTTTTCGACATGGACCAGGCGCAACAACTCGCACACCGGCTTGGGCATGGCGCGGCCGCTTTCATAGCGCGAGCCGCCGCTCTGCGTGACGCCGATCTGCGTCCAGAACTCTTCCTGATTCAGCCCGAGACGGCGGCGGATTTCGCGAGGGTTGATGATCGCTTCCAACAGCTTCATGGTTCGCTCCGTAATGAAATGACAAATTAAATTGTGCTGCCTTGGCCAAGCACATCAGCACGGAGCGTGCCAGCGCCAAAAAGTGTGAAATAAGTCACAAGACTTTGAAGTAAAGGGTGAAATCGAATAGAATGCAAGGCTTTGTTGAGCACACCTTTTATGTCATTAATCGTCCAAAAATACGGTGGCACCTCGGTTGGCAGCCCTGAGCGCATCAGGAATGTCGCCAAGCGCGTTGCCCGCACCCGCGCCCAAGGGCACCAGGTGGTGGTAGTGGTCTCGGCCATGAGTGGTGAGACCAACCGCCTGATCGCCCTTGCCAAGGAGGTTCAGGCCAATCCCGATGCGCGCGAGCTTGACGTGGTGATTTCCACCGGAGAGCAGGTGACCATCGGCTTGTTGTGCATGGCGCTCAAGGATCTTGGGGTGGCGGCCAAAAGCTATACTGGTGCCCAGGTCAGGATCGTCACCAGCAGTGCCTTTACCAAGGCGCGCATCCTGCGCATCGACGACCAGCGCATGCGCGCCGACCTAAAACAGGGCGCGGTGGTGGTGGTGGCCGGATTCCAAGGAATCGACGAAGTTGGCAATATTACGACACTGGGCCGTGGAGGTTCCGACACCACCGGTGTGGCGCTGGCCGCCGCCTTGCATGCCGACGAGTGCCAGATCTATACCGATGTCGACGGCGTCTACACCACCGACCCGCGCATCGTGCCCGAGGCAAGACGCCTCAAGACCGTGACCTTCGAGGAAATGCTCGAAATGGCCAGCCTGGGCTCCAAGGTGCTGCAGATACGCGCAGTCGAGTTTGCCGGGAAATACAAGGTGCGCTTGCGCGTGCTCTCGAGTTTCGAGGACGAGGGCGAGGGAACGCTGATCACTTTTGAGGAAGATGAAAAAATGGAACAAGCCGTCATTTCAGGTATCGCCTTTAACCGCGATGAGGCCAAGCTGACCGTGATGGGGGTTCCCGATCGGCCGGGCATCGCCTACCAGATCCTCGGCCCGGTGGCCGACGCGAACATCGACGTCGACATGATCATCCAGAACGCCGGCAACGACGGCATGACCGATTTTTCCTTCACCGTGCATCGTAACGACTACGCCGGCGCCATGGCCATCCTGGAAAAGGTCAAATCGCACATCGGCGCCCGTGCCATCGTCGGTGACAACAAGATCTGCAAGGTGTCGATGGTCGGCGTTGGCATGCGCTCGCACGTGGGCATTGCCAGCCAGATGTTCCGCACCCTGTCCGAGGAGGGCATCAATATCCTCATGATCTCGACCTCCGAGATCAAGATTTCGGTGGTGGTCGATGAAAAATACATGGAGCTCGGTGTGCGCGTGCTGCACAAGGCTTTTGGGCTCGATCAGGCGGCATAGTCGGGCGCAGTACGGTAAAATATCAAGCTTGTGAAGTTTGGGAGAGGTGGCCGAGTGGTCGAAGGCGCGCCCCTGCTAAGGGCGTATATGGTCAAAAACCGTATCGAGGGTTCGAATCCCTCCCTCTCCGCCAGCGCCTGTAAGTACCTGGATTAATATCTGATTTAGGGCGCTACCTCAAATAAGTGTGACGCTAAGGTGCACCACTTTTCTAACGAAAAGGGGTCCGCACCATGCAATTGCCACAGCGCCTCCTGTGCTGTCCCAGATTTAGTGATGGGACATTCGTGGGTTATACTTTGGTGAGGAGATGCAATTCGCTCGGTTTTGACAAGAGCGGCTACATCAGCAAGCAGAAAGGGTCACGGGGTCATTATGAACGTAATGCACGCATGTACTGCCGCGCCAGCAGAAGTTCGCCAGTTCTGCGAGTCCGTGTCGGAATCAACGACCAAAAACATTCGCTTGCTCAAAGCGATTGAACAGACGGTCGATTGGCTGTCTTGGTTGCAAAGCCGAGCCAAGGCCGATGCTGAGTTTGCTCAAAAGGCGGTTGACCACCTCAAGGCCTGTGATCGCGTCAAGCCGATTGATCTGGACGGGACGCTCGGGACACTATTCGAAGAAACTGAGGGCGGGCTTCGCGGTCTCCATCAACTTTTGGTCAACAAACAAAATGCCGCTCAAAAAGCCCCTGAGCTCGAAGGGGACCACAAGGAGGCTGTTGTTGACGAGTACGTAGCCGCGATTAGCGCGGTTGCTGAGCTTCACAATCTAATGACCGAGTTGCATTGGGCGTTGGGCGAACATGATGCTGATCTCTCGGGGCATAAAGAGGGCGCTATATTTTCGAGCGCCAAGGATATTGAGGCGTACTTAGAAACCCTGTGAATGCCGCCCAAGTATATTTTAACGGCGGTAGATTTTGGCGCGGACAGTTTTACTAGTAGCTGGAAAAAGCTAACCCCGCAGGTGCAGAAGGAAGCCAGAAAACTTATCGGCGAAATGACTCTATGTGAAAAAATGCCAGCCAAACTTCATTTCCACAAACTTGAAGGATTTGACGGTATTTGGACGGTTCATGTCACGGCAGACGATAAATACAAAGCAAGTTTCACAATAGAAAACGGGGTAGCAAAAATGCGCCGTGTCGGCCTACACGACTGGATAGACAAGAACCCAGAATAACCCGCTTCGGCGGGTTTTTTATTGGGGCGCTTGCCTTCGCCTCCCCTGTGATGCCAACCGCGACGAACAAACGTTCGGCTGGCAATTTACTATTACTTAAACCATACCAACCGCTAATTCCCAACAGGCGTTTTAAGGGGTACGCTTCCCGTCTCATACTCAGGCTCAGAGGTTTGACATGAACAAACCCTGCATACTTGCCGTTGTCGTTCTTGCTGGCTGCGCCACTACCGCATCTTCCCCGATAAAGGAAGGATGGCGAAGCATCAGCGTTCTGACATGACGCCGCCCCACATGGATGCCCTGCCTGTCCAGTTGGTCGCGCAGCATGCGCGCTCCCATGAACGGATGCTCAAGGTGCAACTGGTCAATCCGGCGCATGAGCGCCAGGTCTGCCGGACCGACCGGTTGGGGCAGGTAGTAGACCGTCCCCCGGCTGATCTTGAGCAGGCTCGCTTGGGCTGTAATACTCAGTTTGTGTTCCCGGTCGATCATGGCTTTGCGCTCAGCAATCCCGCCTTGGTGAGCGCGCCCTCTAAAAAATCATTCTCCACCGCCAACTGCCCAATCTTGGCGTGCAGCGGCGCAAGGTTCACCGGCTCCTCGCGCCCACCAGCATCAAACACCTCCGCTGCCCGTTCCAGCAACTGCCGTTTCCATTCGCTGATCTGGTTCGGGTGCAACTCGAATTGTTCGCACAATTGGGCCAACGTCTTGTCCTCGCGCAGCGCTGCCAGGGCTACGCGGGCCTTGAACGATGGGTTGTGGGTACGCCGTGTACGCCGGCCAGATGCCTTCTTCTTGACCATAAAATACTCCTTCTCGCCAGACCGTATTCGGCCCAGCATAATGCCCGGAGTTTCCACTTATAGCTCTGTTCAAAAAAGCGGGGCCACTTCTGTGGAGCGTGGCGTGAACAAGGTGGAGCCCCGCAGGCATAGGCAGCTGAGCGATCACCAGTACGGTGCGCCGGCGAGTGACCACGGTAGCAGTGCTAGTGAGAGCGCCAACACAGAACCAAGAAGCGCCAATGGAAACAGGTTTCGGCGCAGCCGACGGCAGGACCAATATCCGAGCGTCAGCAGCGCGAGCACAATCAGGGTGCGAATAAGTGCGCCCTCGTTAACTGGTTCACCGTTCTGTGCCAGCAGCGGTTCGCCTAACCATGTGAACACGAACATCGACGTGCGGTAGATCGGCGCCGACTCTAGGAGTATGAAGGCTAGGAACATCGAATCGGCGTGTAGATCCCGGTCACCACGCCGAAGACCTACTAGTGCTCGGAAGATGGCGTAGAGGATCATCACCGGAAGTACGGTGAACATCACGCGATTAAACGGGGTTTGGATTACAAGCAGGCTCAACGACAAAGAAAACAGGAGGAATGCGGGCAACAGAGTGCACAGAATGATCGGCCCGAGTGTCCTGTGGGCGGCTATGGCACTGTCCGATCGCACCTTGCGATGAGCCAGAACGAATTGAGCAAACATTGCGGCTGCGAGCGTTAAGGCCGCCGCCGCATGCCACGTAATCAAAGTGTACGAAGAAACGGTGAACCCCAGGAAAGACACTAGGGAATCAGGTAGGTAAGTCGCGGTCGAATGAATGCCCCATTTGCCGTAAGTGACATGGGTCGATATCGTGGGAATGAACACCAGATTGGCAATGAAGGCAAAGCAGACAATCCCGAACTGGGTTCTGGTTAGCGACAAGGATTCCTTCGCCGACGTGGTTCGCTGCGTGATGTCGGACATCAGTAGGCGAAGTGAGTGGTGTCGAAGTCGTCGTTCGAGGCGGTCCGCAAGAGCCTCACACCCGATTGATCGGGTGTGGGGCTATTCGCCTCTTGAAGGCGTTGGAGTTGGGATCTCATGCTTAAATAATAGCATCCGCAATCTCGTAGAAGAAAATAAATCTGCAATTTCTGTAACGATAATTCTGACCAGTAGTGTTCGGTTAAATGGGGCCCTTTCAGCACGCTGCTGCTCAGCCTGGCGTTCGCG
This sequence comes from Bordetella parapertussis, assembly GCA_945861875.1. GTDB lineage: Bacteria > Pseudomonadota > Gammaproteobacteria > Burkholderiales > SG8-39 > CAITSH01. Next base: position 34,186 of record CAMAWC010000008.1, on the reverse strand, counting down.
AGGGTGGCACCAACTATTGCCATGGGGCTTGGCTGTAGAGCCGGTTGATCCGGTTGTTATCCGTACCGATTAAACTGAGTTTTACGCTTTTTTGATCGACCAAGAAGTAGCTTTATCAAACTCAGTTTCTAGAAAATTGATGAAGGCCTTGACCTTTGCGCTAGGTAAGCGCCTTGACGTATGAAGCACCCACAATTCTGAAGGTTGATCGCTCGCGGCGCCCCATGAAACGAGTCGACCGGCCTTCAAATCATCGGCGACAACAAGATTCGGAAGTTTTGCAGCACCAAGCCCCGTCAGTGCGGCATCACGAATCATGACTAAAAGCGGAAGTTGCAATACCGTTTGCGTCGGTATCTCCTTGGTCGTCGGTCCTAAAATTCGCCAACTTCCAGAACTTCGCTGAGATTCACGAACAATAACGGGCAGAAGACTTTGCGATTTTTGGCCGGCACGGACATATCGTTTTTTTAGCTCAGGCGTTGAGACGATGTGAACCTGATCTTTTACAAAGCAGCGACCAACGAGTTCAGAGCTTGGTTCAGGATTGACCCGAATGACGAGGTCATAGCCTTCACTTACCAGATCCACCTGACGATCTTCAAGGTTGATTGACAGTCTGACCTTCGGGTAGGCCATTGTGAATTGCGCTGCAATGCGACCCATCAACAACTGACCCAATAAAGTTGGAGCACTTATTCTCAGCAGACCGTGAGGCTGAGTCTGTCCATCCCGCAACACTTCTCCCGCTTCAGCAATCTCTCTAAAAGGACCGCTGGTTCGTTCAAACAGCGAAGTGCCTTCCGCTGTCAACCTAATCGTCTTTGCGCCACGCTCAAACAGCCTGACCCCCAAGGCTGACTCCAAAGCCATCACCTTGCGAGACAGGCTTGCCTTTGGTCGTCCGCTTTTACGGCTTGCTTGGGCGAACCCTTTATGCGAAGCAACCAATAGAAAGTCAGACAAATCATCAAGGTTCATAAGGTTCCATATTTGGGACGGATCGTCTTATTTTCAGGTGTGTCGTTGTGATTTTTTCACACTATCATTCTTTCAGCGTTCAGGTTTCTCCTGCGCTGAATATCGAAAAGGAAAACGACATGACCATACTCATCACAGGCGCGACCGGAACCATTGGCACGTCACTGGTACAACAACTTGCGAGTCACCATGTGGCTGTGAACGCCCTGACGCGTGACCCGAGCAAGGCTAAATTTCCAAACGGAGTTACAGCTGTGGCAGGTGACATGCTGGATGTGGATTCCATGCGCAAAGCCCTTAAAGGGGTGAACACGCTGTTCTTGCTCAATGCTGTATCAACCCAAGAGTTGACCGAAGCGGTACTCACGCTCAACCTGGCGCGCGAAGCCGGCATCGAGCGCCTTGTCTATTTTTCAGTTTTCAATGCTGAGTCGTTCACCGACGTACCGCACTTCACATCCAAGTACGCCGTCGAACGGATGATTGCGCAAGCGGGAATACCTGCCACCATCCTGCGCCCCAACTGCTTCATGCAGAACGATGCCGCGTATTTCAAGGATGCGTTGATGGGTCCTGGCCTGTACCCCTTTCCGATTGGCGATAAGGGTGTTTCTATGGTAGATGTGCGCGACATTGGCGAAATTGCAGCGCAGGCTGTGTTGAAACGTGAACGTTCGTCTCAAACATTGCCTAACGAGATCATCAACCTAATTGGTCCAGATGCACTCACCGGACCCAGTATCGCAAAGATTTGGTCAGCGACGCTGAATAAACAAGTTACCTACACGGGGAGTGATACGGCGCCATTCGAGGCGAGGTTGGCCCAACACGCCCCAAGTTGGATGGCGATGGACATGCGACTGATGCTTGATCGCTTTTGCTCGGACGGCATGGTTGCAACTTCTGCAGATGTGGACAAGATGACTGAACTCTTGGGTCGGAGGCCGCGTTCATATGCAGACTTTGCTTCCGAGATGAAAGCGCAATGGGAGGCCTAACGGGTTAGAAAAAACCAATTAATTTTTAAGAACACCCTCGCTCGAAGGAACCCTGTCATGAAAAAATCCACTTATCGGCACATACTATTCGCCCTGCTTCTTGCCGTTTCCACTGCCGTGATAGCCCAAATCGCACCAGCGCGAACCTGGCCCGAACTCAAGGAAGCTGTGACCGAGCGGGTTAAGGCCCAACGCTACCCGCTCAACGGTTTCGATGCGGGTGAAGTTGCGCAGATTCTTTCGCGCATCAACTCACTAGACCGCGATGAATGGGCCCGCTCCTGGATGCAAAGTGGCGACCGCATGTTCAAATCCGGGCAGGACGCCGAGGCCACCGACCGCGCCAAGGCGCGCGAGCATTACCTGGCCGCTTGGCGCTACCACAGCTTTGGCGCCTGGCCGACACAGAATTCACCCGAGAAAAAGCGGGCTCACGGGCGCGCGACCGAGGCGTTCAGCGCCTACGCCCGGCTGGCCGATCCGATCATCGAGGTGATGCGCATCCCGTTTGAGGGTAAGGAAGTCATTGGCTATCTGCAGCGGCCCGCGGGGGTGGCTCGGCCGCCGGTGGTGCTTTCCATAGGTGGACTCGATGGCTACAAGGAGTTCGTGGTCGAGCAGTACGGCGCCGGCTACCTGAAGGCGGACCTGGCCTATCTGGCGCTGGACATGCCCGGCACCGGCGACTCGCCGATTAAGATTGACGTGGGCTCCGAGCGCGTGTTCTCGCGGGTGATTGATGCCTTGCAGGCGCGTTCGGACATCGACCCGCAGCGCATCGGCCTGCAGGGTGTCTCCTGGGGTGGTCATTGGGCGGCCCGCATGGCTATCGCGGAGCCCAAGCGCCTGAAGGCGGTGGTCAACTGGGGTGGGCCTGTGCACAGCTATTTTCAGCGTGACTGGCAACTCAAGGCCTTGGGCACCCGCGAATACTTGTTTGACCTCTTTGCCGCCCGTGCGGCGGTTTATGGTGCCGAGACCCTGGAGCAATTCCTCGCGTATGGGCCGCGCATGTCGCTCAAGGACACCGGTGCGCTAGACAAGCCCACGGCGCCGCAACTGTTGGTCAATGGTGAACGCGACACCCAGGTGCCAATTGAGGACCTTTATGTGGTGCTGCGCACCGGCACCAACCCCAAGGAGGCCTGGGTCAACCCGACCGGCGGGCACATCGGCCGCAACCGGGAATTGAGCGATGCGCAGATTTTTGAGGGTGTGATCGTGCCCTGGTTTTCGCGCACGCTCAAACCCTGAGGCCATGACGAGTCGGTAATGCTTTGGCTTTGAAGCCTAACTTGACTTTCACAACTTGAAGCAACCGCTTACAGGATCAGTAAGACCACCTAAAAAAATACAACATGACACAATCAAATTCCAACAATTCACAAACCAACGCGGCCAAAGGTTACTGGATCGTTCTGGCCGAAATCAACGAACCTTCGAGGTTTGGTCAATACACCTCTGTGGCGGGTCCGCTTATCGCATCCCACGGCGGCCGTGTACTCGCTAGGGGCGATGTGGCGGTGGTCGTTGAAGGGGCGGTGACAGGTCGGCCCTATCTCATCGAGTTCCCAAGTTACAAGGTGGCGCAGGACTGCTTTAACTCACCAGGCTACCAGGAGGCCATTGCTCTGCGAGCTGGGGTGGCGAAGTTTCAGATCGTTATCGTCCAAGGATTTATGCCGCCGGTACTTGATTGAGGCCAAGTCAACCTCGCTTTCTTTCAAGTCTTGTCGAACTGGCTGTCCCGATATTTAGAACGATGAACTGAACCCCAGGTGCTTGATTTGCTTGCCCTTGGAAAACTTAGGCGGTTTGTGATCTGGTATCTTCTGGCCCGCCAGTCAAGTACTTTAAGGAAGCTCTGATTAAGTCCGCGGGAATGACGATTTATGGACTTAATCAGAGCTTCCTTAAGTGATTGTTTTGGCCTTAAAGCCTCGATCATCAGCCTGACTTGCCTGCTCAGATGTGCTATTGTACGGCACATCTGATGCATCACATCTCATGGTCAAACTGCCCAAAGAATCCCTGCTCGAACAAGAGCGCTTCGAACTGAAGCCAAAATCCGGCGGGGGATTGCTGAGCTATGAGGTTTGGGGATATCAGGAACGCGGAAAGACCATTGTGACCCGCTACAACCTGGCGTACATCAACCATGCCATCTATCGCGGGGACAACGGACGGGTTCTTGGCTTCGATAATGCACATGGTTACCACCATCGCCATTCCATGGGCAAGGTCGAGGAAGTCGAGTTCAACAGTTTTGAAGCAACGCAGGAGCGGTTTCAGCGGGAATGGTTGGAAATCGTTAAATCGGCAGGAGGCAAAAAGTCATGACCAAAGTAGTTATTCGCACCGATGATGTCGACGGCTTCTTCGCCCGAGCGAAAGATGCTGCTCGCCGTGCTGATCGCGGCCATACCTTCGATGGCAAGATCACGCTAGCCTTCGAGGATCCACAGCGGATGTTCACCGTTCTGTCGGAAGCACGTCGTCGCCTCATGCTCGAGGTTATGCACGAGCCGAAGACGATCAACGAGCTAACGCAAAGCCTGCATCGCAACCGATCGGCAATCACCAAGGATGTAGGTCTGCTGGAAAAAGTTGGGCTTGTCGTATCCCAGCGTCTGGCCAATCCAGGACACGGCATCCAAAAGGTTGTGCGCTCGATTGCGCCGAAGATTGAGATGGTAGCAACTCTTGGCTAACCGACTGACAGTAAAGCGTTTTGGGGAATTACACTATACAGACCGCATAGTTTAGGATTTAGAGACGGTTTGTGTTGGCATATCTTCTGGCACGCCAGTAATCCAGTATCCATGCGGGTTTCCAGCCAGTTCGGTTAGATCCCCATCAAAAAACCCATCAATTGGCTGGTAAATTTCTGACCGATCTGATTGGGTAGGGAGACATCAGCGCCGCTGATCTGTTGCCCTGTTCGCACACAAGGACGCCGCAAGGCGTGGCGCCACAGCCAGGGTCTTGGTCATCGGGTACCTCCTGCGCGTGCCATTGTCGTCCGGGCGCGCCGCCGTGTCACCTTTTCCATGGGCTGCTGCGCCGCGAGTTGCTCCAGTTTTTGCATCAGCAGCGCGCAGACCGGCGACGGTTCGCTGTTGCCGCGCCGGATCAACCCGATCGCGCGCGTGGTGAATGAAGAATGGAACTCGATGATCCGCAGCGCCCCGGTATTTTGTTCCGCGCGGACCGCACTCGCCGGCAGGATGCCCACGTAGTCGCTGCGTGCGATCAACTCCTTCACAAACGCGGCGGAGTTGCTCTCTATCGCGGCAAAGGGCGGGGCGAGGTTGGAGCCTTCGAAAAAAGCGTCGATGCGCCTGCGGTGCTCGCTGTGCTGGTCGGGCAGTACCCAGGGACACGCCACGAGGTCGCGCGGTGCGACCTTCTTCAGTCGCGCGAGTGGATGGCCGCTGCGCATCACCACTACGAGGTGATCGTGGAAGAGCACTTTTTGCGTCAGCCCCAGCCTTGCGAGTTCCGCCCCGGCGATCCCCAGCACAAAATCGTATTCGCCCTTGGCGAGGTCCGCGACCAGTTCGTTGCTCATGTCCGACACCACGCGGACCCGGATGTCCGGATGGTCCCGTGTCAGCGTGGCGATGGACTCGGCGAGTATGTCGCTGCCGATCAGCGGAAGCACGCCGACGAGGATGCTGCCGCTGGCGCCGCTCTTGAGTGCGGCGATTTCGGCATTGGCGCGTTTCAGGTCGGAATGGATCATCAGCGCGTAGGTGCGCAGCCGCCGGGCGTAGATGGTCGGTTCCATGCCGCGGGAACTCCGGTCGAACAACTGCACGTCGAGCAACACCTCCAGCCGCTGGATGCTCTTGGTGATCGCCGGTTGCGATATGTGCAGGTGTACGGCGGCCTTGGCGATGCTTCCCTGCTCGACTACTGCGACGATGTTGCGGAGCTGTCTCAGGTCCATTGCCGGGGTCCTTGTCGATCCGTGGAAGGCTATAGCCAGGGATTATAGGACAAGAACAAATAGGTAATGGCCGGCTATGGATCCGGCGGATAGAATCCTCCCTCGGCCGCATCCCGGAGGAGGCGGCAGCATTCGCGAAAGCCTGGAGAAACCCATGCCCGGAAGTTTCATCGCCGTCGATACCGGCGGCACGTTCACGGACCTTGTCGCCTTCGATCCGGCGACGCAGAGCATCCGCTACACCAAGAGCCTGACCACGCACGGCAACCCCATCGACGGCATACTCGATTGCGTCGACAAGACTGCGGTCGCGCTGGACCGGGCATCCTTGTTCAAGCACGGCACCACACTGGTCATCAACACGCTGATCGAGCGTTCGGGGCCGTCGATTGCACTGGTGACAACGCGCGGGTTCCGCGACATCGTCGAACTCGGCCGCGGCAACCGCACCGAACCCTTCGACCTGTTTTATCGCCGCAGCGCGGCGCTGGTGCCGCGCCAGGCGCGCTTCGAGGTCGACGAACGGGTCGATGGCTATGGCGAAATCCTGAACGCGCCGGTGCGCGCCGAGGTCGAGGCGCTTGCCGTAAAAATCCGCGCGCTGGGCGTGACCGCGGTGGCGGTGTCCTTCCTCAATTCCTATCTCGAGCCTGCGAACGAGCGCGAAGTCGCCGGCTGGCTGCGCGAAATGCTGCCTGGGTGTTTTGTCACCAGCGGCACCGAGCTGAGTCGCGAGTGGTACGAGTTCGAACGCACCACGACTGCGACCGCGAACGCCTATACCGGGCCGAAAATCGGCGGCTACGTGAAGTCGCTCGACGCGAGCCTCGGTGCACGCGATTTCAAGGGACAGTTGCTGATCATGGGCTCCAACGGCGGCATGTTGTCGCCACAGCGCGCCTCGGTCGCGCCCGTCATGCTGGTCGAGTCCGGGCCCATCGGTGGCTGCATCGGCGCCGGCGTTTATGGCGAGGCGCTGGGCATCCCCAACCTGATCGCCTTCGACATGGGCGGCACCACCGCCAAGTGCGCGCTGGTGCGCGAAGGCAAATTCGACGTCGTGTCGACTTATTACGTCGGCGGTTACGGCCGCGGCATTCCCATACGCACCCCGGTGGTCGACATCGTCGAAGTCGGGGCCGGCGGTGGTTCGATCGCATGGCTGGACCAGGAGTCGCGACTTCACGTCGGTCCGCGCAGCGCCGGTTCGATGCCCGGGCCGGTCTGCTATTCGCGCGGCGGCACCGAACCGACGGTCACCGACGCCAACCTCGTGCTCGGGCGCCTCAATGCCGGCCGCTTCCAGGGCGGCGAGATGACGCTGGACGCCGCGGCGGCGCGTGGCGCGATCGAAAAACGCCTGGCGGTACCGCTCGGCTATGCCGGCGAGGACGGGTTGCTGGAGGTCGCAAGCGGCGTGCTCGCGATATCGGTGGTCACGATGAGTGGCGCGATCAAGCGCATCACCGTCGAACGCGGCAAGGATCCACGCGACTTCGCGCTTTTCGCCTACGGTGGCGGCGGTCCGCTGCATGCGGTTGAACTGGCGCGCGAACTCGCCATTCCGCTGGTGGTGATCCCGCCCGAGCCGGGCAATTTCTCCGCCATCGGCATGCTGCTGACGAACATACGGCGCGACGACGGGCGCACTTTTGTCAGGCGACTCGAGACGGAGGCGATGGATGCGATGGCGACGGTCTACGACGAAATGGCCGCCGGCCTGCGCGCGTCGCTGGCCGTGGATTTCGGTGATCTGCCGGTCACGATTGAGCGCCACGCGGAAATGCGCTATGTCGGGCAGTTCCATACCGTGCGGGTTCCGGTGGACGAAGGCGGCGCCGATGCGATGCGCAAGGCTTTCGACGCCGAGTACGTCGTTCGCTACGGACACCTGATCAAGGGCACGCAGGTCGAGATCGTGTCGGTGCACGTGTCGGCATTTGCGCAGTCGCCGCACCCGGATCTCGAACTGGTGTTCAAGAAGCCCGAAGGCAAGGGCAAGCCGGCCGCCGGTTCCCGCAAGGTTTATTTCTCGGATGAAAAGAAATCGATCGAGTCCGCGGTCTATTCGCGCGACACGCTGCCTACGGGTTTCGCCGCGACCGGACCCGCGGTGATCGAGGAATACGGTTCGACGACCATCGTCGGGCCGGCAGACCGCTTTGAAATCGGACGACTCGGCGAGATACGCATACACGTCGGCCGTCGCTTCACACAGGAGGCCGCATGATGGCCCGTGTCGATTCGAACCGCGCGCTCGGGGTCGACCCGATCACCATGGAAATCATCCGCGAGAACCTTCAGTCCATCCCCGACCTCGTCGAGGCCGACCTGATGCGCACCGCATTCAGTCCGCTGATCTACGAATACAAGGATTACGCCGTCGGCATGGTGGACAGGCAGGGGCGGATCATTGCGCTGGCGAGGAAGGGTCTGCCGCTGTTTACCTCCAGCGTGATCGGCCGCGCGGTGACCGACGGCATCGCGCTGTACGGCATGGAGCGGATCGAGCCTGGCGATGTCATCCTCACCAACCATTCGGGCACGCTCGGCCAGCACCTGAACAACGTCATCATGTACACGCCGATTTTCGACAAGTCGAAGCGCGTGGTCGCATTCATGGCAATCATCACACACTGGATCGACATCGGCGGCGCCTACCCGGGCTCGTGCTCGGGTACCGACACCACCGAAGTGTTCCAGGAAGGCCTGCAACTGCGCACTGTGAAACTGCTGCGGCGCGGCGAGCCGATGGAAGACATCTACCGCATCATCGAGAACAACACGCGGCTGCCTGAAATGCTGCTCGGTGACATTGCCGCGCAATTGTCCGGCTGCATCAAGGGCCGGCAGCTGTTCGAGGAATTGCTCGAACGCCATGGCACGCCGGTGCTGTTTGGCGCGATCGACGCCATCTGGGCGAGCTCGGAGAAGGCCGCGCGCGCCGCGGTTCGTGCGGTCCCCGAAGGCACCTACGAGATGAGCAGCTTCCTTGACGACGATGGCGTGGACATCGGCAAGCGCATCCCGGTCGACATCAAGGTGCACATTGCCGATGGCGAGTTCACCGTCGATTACTCCGGCATAGGCGAGCAGTTGCGCGGCCCCTACAACTCGGGCTACTACGGCGGCGGCGAAACCTGCGCGCGCATCGCGTTCAAGTACCTGTTCACCCCGGACGAACCGGCCAACGAGGGCGGATTCGCACCGGTGAAAATGATCCTTCCGCAGGGCAAGTTCCTCAGCGCCTCGGCCAATGCGCCGGTGGGCAAGTATTCGACCATGCTCGCGTCGGTGGTCGACACCATCATCGCGGCGATGGCGCCGGTATTGCCGCACCGCGTTGCGGGCGGGCACCACGCCTCCTTCGGCGCCTACAGCACCAGCGGCATCCATCCGAAAACGAAGCGTTATTTCAACTACCTCGATACCGCGCACGGTGGCTGGGGCGGATCGGCGCACGGCGATGGCGTGGGACCGTTCAAGTCGCTGTCGCACTCGGACAACAAGGACATCCCGGTCGAAGTCCAGGAAGCGCTCTATCCGGTAAGGGTCGAACGCCACGAGTGGCGCATCGATTCGGCAGGCGCAGGGCGTACCCGCGGCGGGCTCGGCATCGACAAGACCTTCCTCGCGCTCGGGCCGTTCGCGACCAATTTTTCCTTTGACCGCTACAGCTGTCCGCCCTGGGGCTTGTTCGGAGGCATGGCAGCTTCTCCCGGTCATGTGGAACTCCAGCCGGCGAACGGCGAACGGCGCATGGTGTTGAAGGCGAGCGCCCTGCAATTTCGGCCGGGCGACCGTTATCACGTCCATACCGGGGGCGGTGGCGGTTACGGCCCGCCACAGGAACGCGATCCGCAAACCGTGCGCGACGACGTTGCGCAGGGTTATGTGTCACGCGAGCAGGCGGAAAAAACATATGGTGTGTGCATTCGTGCAGACGGCTCGCTCGATGCGCAGGCAACCACAGCGCTGCGTTCCGCGGCGGGGGGCGGCCAAAATGAAAAAAGCCGTTGAAAACCACGGGCGCCGCCGCGGGGGCATTGCTCACCGGCAAGGTCCTTGCGCAGGGGAAGCCTTATCCCAACACCCCGACCAAGTTCATCCTCGGTGGACCTGCCGGCGGACGACGACAAGTGGGCCGGGTGGGTGAAAGGCATCGGAGCGCGATTGCAGGGGACTTCGTAGTGCAAAACGATCGGGAAGCAGGACGAAAGCCGGCCCGAAAAATGGAGGAGGAGAAATGAAAAGCATGCGTTTTATTTCGATGTGCGCGGGACTGTTGCTTTGCGCCGGCGCGCTGGCGCAGGAGTCGTATCCCAACCGGCCGGTCCGCTTCATTGCCGGGTCGACGCCGGGCAGCGTGACCGACGTGATGGCGAGGCTGCTGGCTGCGGAGTTGCAGGCGGTATGGAAGCAATCCGTCGTGGTCGAGAACAGGGCCGGCGCGGGCACCATGATCGCCGGCGAGATGGTGGCAAAGGCCGTACCCGACGGCTATACGCTGCTGGTGACCACCAACGCCCACACAATGAACCCGGCACTGCGCAAGGACATGCGCTTCGACGTGGTGAAGGATTTCACGCCCATCGCCATGATAGCGAGCGCGCCGAACATGCTGGTGGTGCGCGCCGATTCGCCGCTGAAGGACGTCAAGGCCTATGTCGCCGCGGCGAAGGAGAAACCCGGTGAAATGACCTACGGCACCGCGGGTATCGGAACGACGACACATTTTGGCGGTGAATACTTCGGCTACCTCGTCGGCGTGAAATTCAATCACATCCCTTTCAAGGGCTCGAACGAATCGGTGGAATCGGTGATTGCCGGGCGGATCGATTCCTCGTGGTCGGGCGTGAACTCCGCGCTGCCCTTTATCAAGGGTGGACGCCTGCGCGGCCTCGCGATCGCAAGCGACAAGCGCGCGGCGTCGCTGCCCGACGTTCCGACTTTTGCGGAACTGGGCATCGACAAGATGATCAGCGGCACATGGTTCGGCGTGCTGGCACCGGCAAACCTGCCCAAGCCGATTGCGACGAAACTGGCTGCGGACATCATGCGGCTGGTGGCCAGTCCCGAGGTGCGGCAGAAGATCATGAACCTCGGCGCCGATCCGGTTGCCATGGAGCTCGATGTGTTCACCACGCAGATGAAGAACGATGTCGCGGCGAATATCGAGCTGGCACGCACCGCCGGCATCAAGGCGGAGTGAGCCAGGCATTACAACAGGCGGGCATTCATCCGGGATTCCGGACAACGAGGAGGAATTAAGATGCGGCTTTCTACGGTACGGGCAGGCGGGGCGGAACGGTTTGGTGCGGTGGTCGGCGACGGTTTTGTCGACCTGACGGAGAAATTCCGCGGCCGCTGCACGGGTATCGCCGACTTGCTGGCGAAGAACCTGCTGGGTGATGCACTGGCGATGTGTGCCGGTGCGAAGCCCGAATACGCGATCGCGGAGCTGACTTTCCTGCCGGTGATCCACCGCACGGACATGCGCATGTTCGCGCTGGGCTGGGCGTACAAGGACCACCAGCTCGAGACCGGCAAGGACGCGCCGGAATTTCCCAACATGTTCAGCAAGCACCCGCAGTCGCTGGTCGGACACGGCCAGCCCATCGTTCGGCCGCGTGCTTCGGAGCGATTCGACTACGAGGGCGAGGTTGCCATTGTCATCGGCAAGGCCGGGCGGAACATCCCGGCGGAACGCGCGATGGAGCACATCGCCGGTTACAGCATCGTGATGGATGGCTCGATGCGCGATTTCCAGAAGCACAGCGTGACCGCCGGAAAAAATTTCGACGCGAGCAGCGCCTTCGGGCCGTGGCTGGTGACGCGCGACGAAATTCCCGATCCGGCGAAAATGGAACTGACGACGCGCCTGAACGGCAAGGTGATGCAGCACAGCGGCTTCGACCTGATGGCCTGGGACCTCGGATACCTGCTCAACTACATCTCGACATTCTGCCGCCTCGAGCCGGGCGACGTGATCTCGACCGGGACACCGGGAGGGGTGGGCAACCGCCGCGACCCGCAGGTGTTCATGAAGGGCGGGGATGTGATTGAAGTTGAAGTCACGGGCATCGGCACACTGAAAAACACCGTCGTCGACGAATGAACCGCGGACGCGACGCGGACCTGCGAATGAAAGGAAAAAAATGACCCACATCAAATGGCTGCTGGCCTGCATGGTCCTTGTGGCATCCACGGCGACGGCCCAGTCCTGGCCCGCAAAACCGGTGAGGGTGATTGTTCCCTACCCGGCGGGCGGGTCCACCGACCAGATGATGCGACTGATCAGCCCGAAACTCTCGGCCGCGCTCGGCCAGCCCATCATCATCGAAAACCAGGGCGGTGGCGCAACGATGATCGGCACCGGTGCCGTCGCGCGCGCGACGCCCGACGGCTACACGCTGCTGGTTACCGCCAACGCCATCATGCTGAACGTGATGCTGACGCAGGCGCCGAGCTACAAGATGGACGACTTCGTGCCGGTCGCCGCAATCGCGGGCTATCCCTATGTGCTGACCGTCAATCCGGCGGTGCCGGCGAAAACCGTCCGCGAGTTGATCGACTATGCAAAACGCGAGCCAGCCAAGCTCAACGCGGTGTCGCTCGGCCTGGGCGGCGGCACCCACCTGATCAATGAGCGCTTCGAGGCGCTTGCAGGGGTTGCGATCACCGACATTCACTACCGCGGCTCGGCGCCTGCGCTGACCGACCTGCTGTCCGGCCAGGTGCAGATGTTCTTCGACACCGTGGTGACTGCGATGCCGCAGGTGCGCGCGGGCAAGCTGCGCGCGCTCGGCGTGACTTCGGAGGAACGCTCGCCCCTGCTTGCGGACGTGCCGACATTCAAGGAGATCGGTTTTCCCGGCATGACCATGCGCGGCTGGTTTGCCATGTTCGCGCCGGCCGGCACGCCCAGGGCGATTGTCGACCGCCTCAACCACGAGGTTCTCGCCGCCGTCGCGTCCGAGGAGGCGAAGATGCGTTTCGCCACCGACGGCCTGACGCCCATGCCTTACACGCCGGAACAGTTCGCGGCGTTCATCAAGGAGGATGCGGCGCCGTGGGAGAGGACCCTGAAGGCGCTGAAGATCCAGCCGCAGTAAGGACCCAGGAGTTCTGATTGTGACGCTAAATCGCTTCTGATTCCCTGTTCGATTTTCGGGTGCCATCAAAGGCGGTGGTGGGAGATCGGCCAGATACGGGGTCTTTTGCGCGGAATGCAGGATCACTGGTTGTCTGGCAGCGAGCCGACGCCGATCCTGCATTCTCCAATCTCATCCGGCCCCGGAGCTTAGAATGAGCCCCTGCCGGTAAATTATCGTCAGGCTCGTTCTTGGGGGGGGTACTGGATGGCAGACATATTTCGGGTGGGCAATTGCGCCGGCTTTTCCGGCGACAGGGTGGATGCGCCCGGGCCGGTGGTCGATACGCTGATCGAGTGGGGTGGGCCATGCGCGGTGTTTTTTGAAACACTGGGGGAGCGCACGGTGGCCCTGGCGCAGCTGGAAAAGCGCCGCGACCCGCAGCGCGGCTACGAGCCGATGCTCGAGCGCCTGCTCGAACCCATACTGGTACGTTGTGCCGAGCACGGCATTCCCATCATCGGCAATTTTGGCGCAGCCAATCCGCCGGGCGCCGCCAAACTCATCGCCAAGCTCGCGCTGCGCCTGGGGCTGCCAGAGCTGAAAATTGCCGTGGTTTATGGCGACGATGTGCGCGACCGGCTCGATATAACAACGCACGAAGTCTACGAGGCCGATACCGGACTCAATATGGGCGGGGGCGACGTTGTTTCGGCCAATGCGTATTTGTCGGCCAGGCCCATGGTCGATGCGCTCAAGGCCGGTGCGCAGGTGGTTGTCACCGGCCGCACCGGCGATCCTTCGCTTGCGCTCGCGCCACTGATTCATCACTTCGGCTGGGCCTACGATGACTGGGCCAAACTTGCCGTCGGCGCAACCGCAGGGCATTTGCTCGAATGCGGCGCACAGGTTACCGGCGGCTATTACTATGACCCGGGCTACAAAGAGATTCCCGATCCGGCCAATATCGGTTTCCCGATTGCAGAGGTGCATGCCGATGGCCGTCTGGTCATCACCAAGGCCGCGCGCACCGGTGGATTGGTCAACGCACAGGTGGTGAAGGAGCAGTTACTCTACGAAATTCACGATCCCGGGCACTACATCACGCCTGATGTGACGCTCGATTTTTCGCAGGTGACGGTGGTGGAGATCGGCGAAAACCGGGTGCAGGTGAACGGCGTTCGCGGCGGTCCTGCGCCGCAAACAATCAAGGCCACGGTTTGTTTTGACGGCGGCTGGTTGGGCGAGGGCGAAATTTCCTACGCCGGGCCCAACTGTGTGGCGCGCGCCAAGGCGGCGGCCGATGTGTTGTTGCAGCGCCTGAAGTTGCGCAAGCTCGCGGTCGAGGCGCGGGTGGATTTGATCGGCATTGCCAGCGTGCACTCGGGCGACAGCGGCAGCCGGTGGCGAACGGACGCGCATAGCGATGCGCAGGACATCCGGGTGCGGCTGGCGGTGTCGGCGCGCAGCCAGGACGATGCGGACCAGGCGGCGCGCGAGGCACTGGCCTTGTACTGTTGCGGTCCGGCCGGCGGCGGCGGTGTGCGCTGGCGCACCACGCCGCGCATTCGCACGCAGTCGTATTTGATGCTGCCCTCCGACCTCGCCCCGGGCTATTGGGTGAAAAGCGCCATGGAGATAGACCAATGACTGCAGCCGCAAAACCGGGTGAAGCTTTGGTGAGCGTGCCCCTGCACAGCGTGGCGCACGGTCGCGCCGGCGACAAAGGCAATCGCTTGAATGTCAGCGTGATGCCCTACGATGCCGCGGCCTATGCGGTGCTGGCCGAGCAACTCACCGAGGAGCGGGTATTGGCGCTGTATGCCCATCGCGGCGCGGTGCGTGTCACGCGGCACGATCTGCCGCTGTTGCCGGCGTTCAATTTTGTCATCGACGAGGTGCTCGAAGGTGGCGTCAACGGCAGCCTCAATCTCGATGGCCACGGCAAGAGCAACTCGTTCATACTGCTGGGGATGCAGGTGCGCGTGCCGCAGAAATTTGTGCGTTCGGCGCAAGCGGAAAAATAATAGTTATCTTGTGAGGAGGCGGCATACATGAAAACCATCCTGCAGCGCGGCGTTTATTCCCAACTGGTCGCGGTTCTGGGCGGCAGTCTGCTGATGCTTTGCGCGGCCACAGTGCAGGCGCAGCAGCGTCCCTGGCCCGACAAGCCGGTGCGGGTGGTGGTGCCGGCCCCGGCGGGCAGCGCCCCCGATACCATTGTGCGCGTCATCGGCCAGAAACTCTCGGATGTCTGGGGCCAACCGGTGGTGATTGAAAACGTCGTCGGCGCGTCGGGCAACATCGGCACCGACCGCGTCGCCAAGGCTCTGCCCGACGGCTATACGCTGCTCTTTAACACCATCGGGCCGATTGCGGTCAACGTCACCTTGTTCGGTGACAAGCTGCCCTACGATCCGGTCAAGGACCTCGCGCCGGTCAGCCTTGTGATCAAGATGCCCAATCTGCTGACCGTCAATCCAAAATTACCGGTCCGCAATCTGGCCGAGCTCATTGCCATGGCCAAAAAAGAGCCGGGCAAACTGCGCTATGGCACGGCTGGCGCCGGCACCACCCAGCACCTGTCGGGTGAATTGCTCAATACTTTGGCCGACATCAACCTGGTCGGCATACCGTACAAATCGAGCGCGCAAATGACAACCGAGGCGATTGGCGGGCAAATCGAGGTGTTGTTCCACAACGCCCCGGTGCTGTTGCCGCACATCAAGGCCGGCACCCTGCGCCCCATCGCCATCACCAGCACCAAGCGCTCGGCATCGGCGCCGGATGTTCCCACCATGTCGGAGGCGGGTGTCAGCGGCTTCGAGGTCACGGCCTGGTTCGGTTTCATGGCGCCTGCTGCGACGCCCCCGGCGTTGATCAGGAAAATATCGGCCGACGTGGTGCGTATCGTCGCCACACCGGAAATACAGGAACGCATACTCTCGCAGGCGAGCGAGCCGGTGGGCAGCAGCCCGGAGGAGTACGCGGCCTTTATCAAATCCGAGATTGCCAAGTGGCGCGATGTGATCAGGCAGGCCAATATCAAAGCTGACTGAACAGTAGTGAAGATTTGCGTATTTGGCGCCGGTGCGGTTGGAGGACACATCGCCGCGCGCCTTCTTGCAGCGGGCTGCGAAGAGACCTCAATTGTGGCGCGCGGGACGCACCTCGCGGCCGTTCAGCGCCAGGGCCTGATGCTCAGGATCGGCGGGGCCGAGTATGCCGGTCGACCGTGCGCGGCGAGTGATGCGCCGCAAAGCCTGCCGGCACAGGACCTGGTCATTGTGGCGCTCAAGGCGCCGGCGTTGCCCGCTGCGGCGGCGGCCATCCATCGCCTGTTAAAGCCGGAGGGGACCGCATTATTTGTGCTCAACGGCATTCCCTGGTGGTGGCAGCATGGCCTGCCCGGAGGCAAAGAGGGCCCGCTCGCACTGCTCGACCCGGCCGGGGCGTTGTGGCGGCTGCTCAGGCAGAGGACGCTGGCCTGTGTCTGCCACGCCAGCAATGAAGTCATCGCGCCCGGTGTCATCGAGGGCACGCCCGGCGACAGCTGGCTTCTGGGCGATCCTGTCGCGCCTTCATCGCCGCGATTGAACGCCTTGGTGGGGCTGTTCCAGCAAGCCGGTTTTGACGCATCAGGCAGCAAGGACCTGCGCCGCGAGATCTGGAAAAAATTACTGATCAATGCATCGCTCAATCCGGTTTCGGCGCTGACGCGGCTGGCCACCCTCCACCTCACTACGGACGCACAGCTTCGCGCCTGCCTCACCGGCGTCATGTACGAGGTGCTGGAGGTGGCCAGGGCCAGCGGCTGTGACTTGCAATCGGAGATGGATGTCGATGCCTGGCTGGCGCCTGAAAAACGCAGCCCCACGCACCGCACATCGATGCTGCAGGATGTGCTGGCGGGGCGCACGCTTGAAACCGAGGCACTGCTTGGCCAGACGCTTGCATTTGCGCGCGAGTCCCGTGTCGCCACGCCGCTGTGTGATATTTTGCTTGCCTTGCTGCGCGGGCTTGGACGATCGGATAGTCTGCCGGCCCGAAGAACGTAATCAGATGGCGCAAGTAAATTGAAAACATCCTCGCACGCAATGTTGTCGGTTTTTGCGGCCAATGGCATTGACCGCATTTTCCAGGTGCCCGGTGAAAGCTACATCGGCATTCTGGATGCGCTGGCCGACTTTCCGTCCATCGACGTGGTGACCTGCCGGCACGAAGCCGGAGCCGGATTCATGGCCTGCGCCGACGGGCGTCTGACACGACGTCCCGGCGTGCTCATGGTCAGCCGCGGACCGGGCGCATCCAACGCCTCGATCGCGATCCACACCGCGCAGCAGGACGCCATCCCGTTGATATTGGTCATCGGCCAGGTCTGCAAAAAGGATTTGCGCCGCGAGGCGTTCCAGGAGATCGATTACCAGAAAATGTTCGGAACCATCGCCAAGTGGGTGGTCGAGCCCACCGATGCCGCGCAGCTTGGCCAGATCGCCTTCAAGGCGATTCGCATGGCCACATCGGGCACGCCGGGTCCGGTGGTGCTGGTGATCCCCGAAGATATTCAGGAAGAGGCGGGCACGCAGCCCGCCTGGGTGGCCCGTGCCAACGCGCCCACCACCGCGACGACAGCCACGCTCGATGCACTGAGGGCGCAACTGGAACAGGCCCAAAGGCCGCTGATTGTCGCCGGCGGCGCATTTGACCGGCCGCAGGGGCGCGAGACATTGCTTGCCTTCGCCGAGTCCTGGCACATCCCGGTGGCCGTCGCTTTTCGCCGCCACGACCTGTTTCCCAACCGTCATCCCCTGTATGTCGGCGATCTGGGATTGTCCAATCGGCAAGACCAGATGGCGGCCTTTCATTCGAGCGACCTGATTCTGGCGCTGGGGACGCGGCTCGACGACATCACCAGCCAGAATTACAGCTTTCCATTGCTGCCACGGCCGCGGCAGACCCTGGTGCATTGCTATCCGGACGAGCATGTCGTCGGCCTGCACTTCGCCCCCGATTTCGGCCTGACATGCGACCCGGTGTCCCTGACGGCAGACCTGACGCCGCGTGCGCAGGCTGCCGTATCAGATGTGCGGCGCGACTGGTGCCTGCAGTTGCGCGGCATATTCGAAAACATTGCCGCATGGCCGGCGGTGCAGGCCGACGATGGCATTGCCTTTTCGGATGTGGTGCGTGCCCTGGCGCGGCAGGCGCCGGCGAACGCGATCCTCTGCCTTGATGCCGGAACCTTTGCCGCCCCGGTCTACCGGCATTTTCCTTTTACTTATCCGCAGCGGCTGATGGCGCCGCTCTCCGGCGCCATGGGGTATGGCACGCCTGCGGCGATCGCCTCGCAACTGCGCCAGCCGCAGGCCAGGGTGATTTGCCTGGTCGGGGACGGCGGCTTCATGATGACCGGCAATGAGATGATCGCAGCCATTGAGCGGCGCCTGCCGATACTGTTTATTCTCTCGAACAACGACGCATACGCGTCCATCCGCATCCATCAGGAACGACAGCATCCGGGGCGCCATGTGGGTACTTCGCTTTTCAATCCGGATTTTGTCCGCATCGCCGAGGGCTTCGGCATGCCGGCCGAACGCATCACCGAGAACGCTGCCATAGCCGATGCGCTGGCGCGCGGCCTCGCCGCCACCGGGCCTTACTTCATCGAAGTCAAAACCAGCTTGAAGGCCATATTGCCCCGGCGGGGCGACTAGGGGATGTGCTTCAGTCACCTGTCGCCGGGGAGTTGGCGTCGGTGAACGGGCGGTGATCTTCGGGCGGGCACTGTTGGCCCTGCTGGGCATCGTGCATGCGGTGGGAGCCTATTTCTATTTCAGCAAGGAACGCCATGCCAGCCTGTGGGCCGCCGCCTGGCTGTGTCTTACCCCTGGCGCGGGGGTGAGGCGGTGTGAGCGGGGTTTTGATTGAGGCGTGCCCCATATTGTCGGACGGACGCGCAGAAAGAGGTATGATTATTTTTTGTGTCTAAAGGAGTGAATCGAAGTGCAGACCGCAAGAACCCGTGCCATAGACATGGTTTCGCCGCAGATCGAGGTGATCGACGCAAGCAAGGACATTCTCGGCGAGTCGGCCATCTGGGACGCCAAGGCGCAGCTGCTGTGGTGGGTCGATGGCATGGGCCAGAAGATCCATCGCCTCGATCCGTCGACCAACAAGAAAACCAGCTGGCCGTTCGAGGAGGAAGTCGGCTCTATCGGCTTGCGCGCCAAGGGCGGGCTGATTGTCGGCATGCGCTCGGGGCTCTATACCTTCGATGCGGCCAGCGGCAAGCTGACCGTGCTGGTGCAGCCCGAAACCGACCGGCCGGGCAATCGCTTCAACGACGGCAAGGTGTGCCGCGCGGGACGTTTTTTCACCGGCACTGTGCAGGCCGCCCCGTATACGCCGCGCGGACGCATGTGGCGCCTGGATGCGGACCTGTCGGTGCACCAGTTCATGGACGGGGTCACCTGCAACAACGGACTGTCGTTCAGCCCGGACAATCGCCTGATGTATTTCAGCGATTCATTCAGCTACCGCATCGACGTGTTCGACTATGACGACACCTCGGGCAATGTCCACAACCGGCGCCTGTTCACCGAGATACCGGTGGGCCGCGGCATCTGCGATGGCTCGACGGTTGACGCCGACGGTTGCTTCTGGAGCGCGAATATCGACGGCTGGTGCGTGACGCGGCACGATCCGCGCGGCCGCGTCGACATGGTGATCAACCTGCCGGTGCGTCGTCCGACCAGCCTCGCCTTCGGCGGCAAGGATCTGGACATCCTGTACATCACCACCGCGACGCGGCGCATGCCCGAGCGCGAACTGGCGCAGCAACCGCTCAGCGGTTGCCTGCTGGCGGTGCGGCCCGGCGTGAAGGGTTTGCCCGAGCCCGAATTCGCAGGCTAAGGTCGCGATACAAAAATAAAGGAGGCAACATGAAACGCATCTCCGCCCTGTTGGGCTTGTGCATCGCGCTCACCTGCGCAACAGCCATGGCGCAAAGCTGGCCGACCAAGCCTGTGCGCATCATCGTTCCGTACACCGCAGGCGGCGGCACCGACGCGGTGGCGCGCGGCCTGGCACACCAGCTCTCGGAAGTCTGGGGCCAGCAAGTGGTGGTGGAGAACCGCCCCGGCGGCTCGACCATGATAGGCGCAAACGCCGTGGCCAAGGCCGCGCCCGACGGCTACACCATGCTGTTCTCCGACAGCGCGGCCTTCGTCATTAATCAGCACCTGTATTCCAATATGACCTACAAGCCGCTGACCGATCTCGCGCCGATCACGGTGGTGGTGAAGCTCGCGCCGGTGCTGGCGCTGTCCAACGCGGTGCCGGCGAGCAACTTGCGCGAGCTGCTCGCCTACGCCAAGGCCAACCCGGGCAAGCTGAGCTACGCGTCCTTTGGCAGCGGTTCCTACCCGCATGTGATCACCGAGCAGTTCAAGCGCATGGCCGGGGTGGACATCCTGCACGTGCCGTACAAGGGTTCGGCCGCGGCGGTTACCGACATACTGAGCGGGCAGTTGTCGATGCTGATCGTGACCTTGAGTGTGTTCGAGCAGCACGAGAAGGCCGGCAAGCTCAAGGTGCTGGCCACGACCACCGAAAAGCGCCTGTCCTTGCGCCCGGACCTGCCCACCGTTGCCGAAGCCGGCGTGCCCGGCTATTCGGCCAGCGTGTGGTTCGGCCTGGCCGCAACCGCCGGCACGCCCGAGCCGGTACTGACAAAAATCCACGCCGATGTGGTGAAGATACTGGCCGACCCGGGCTATCGCGCCAAGTTCATCACTGCGCAGTCGCTGGAGCCCGGCGGGATGTCGCGCGCCGAGTTTGCCGCGTTGCTAAAGGAAGAGGAAGCGCGCTGGGGTCAGCTGGTGCGCGATTCGGGCGCAAAAATAGAATAAGGGATTGCCGATGTCGTCGTTCAACGAGTATCGCAACAAATACAGCATGATCCGGATGCGCCGTGAGGAGGGCATCCTGGAAATGCAGGTCCACACCGACGGCAAGCCGCTGGTCTGGAGCCTGATTCCGCATGGCCAGCTCGAACAGGCGTTTCTCGATGTGGGCCGCGACCGCGAAAACGGCGTGATCATCCTCACCGGCACCGGCGATGCCTTCAGCGGTCCGCAGCTCGCCCACGGCGGACACAACCACGCCAAGGATCCGGTGAGCGCCGAGCAGTGGGATGCGATCTACTGGGAGGGCAAGCACCTGCTGGGCAATCTGCTCAACATCGAGGTGCCGATGATTGCCGCCATCAACGGGCCGGCATTGCGTCACGCCGAGATCCCCTTGTTGTGCGACATCGTGCTGGCGGCCGAAGAGGCCACTTTCCAGGATTCGGCGCATTTCAACGGTGGACTGGTGCCCGGCGATGGCGTGCACGTGGTGTTCCCGCTATTGATGGGTGCCAACCGCGGGCGTTATTTCCTGCTCACCGGACAGGTGCTGTCATCGAAGGAAGCGAAGGATGTCGGCTTGGTGAACGAGGTGCTGCCGCGCGAGCAGCTGCTCGCGCGCGCCTGGGAACATGCCCGCATGATGATGCAGCGCCCGCCGCTGCTGCGCCGCTATGCGCGTGTGCTGCTCACGCAGGATCTCAAAAAGCGCATGAGCGAGCTGCTCGGCTACGGTCTGGCGCTCGAAGGCCTGGCCGCGACACAGCGCGCGGCAAAGTAGGCTTTAGAGGTACGACCTACTATCCCGGGGCGGGCTCTCACGAACGGGTTTTGGTGATATTTTTTTTGCCAGGCACGGAATAAATTCGGCCTTGTGTATTTGTGTTTGTTTTGCCCTATTCCTCCCGTAATCTTCTGGTAATTTCCCGGAAAAAAGTGCAAAATCAGCAGCGTAGATAGATCATCCCTATTCGTACGCGAACCGCGATCGGGCGAATGGTCGCGGAGGTGTTTGTGGTTTCTGCAAAACCAGAAGAAAAAGCCAAGCCGGTCAAGCTGCCCAAGCTTCGTCAGGACTTGAAGCTGCATCCGGGGCCCCATCACCGCGATGGGTCGCCCAGTTGGCGCATTCTCGATCCGGTGCGCAACCGCTTTTACGAAATCGGCCTGCTCGAATTCGAGTTGCTTGCACGCTGGGCCGATCATCCCTCGGTTGAGGAACTGATCGATGCGGTGATCGACGAGACGCCGATCTCCCCGACCGAAGAGGAGGTGGGCGGATTCATTTCTTTCCTCGTCAACAACCAGTTGATTGTCCCCGGCGATGCGGAAGCGCTGGGTGAGTTGCGCCGGCGCTGGATGGCGGCCAAGCGCCCCTGGTACGAGCAGCTGTTCCACAACTACCTGTTTTTCCGCATCCCGTTGATAAGGCCCGACGCGTTCCTGGAAAGAACGCTGCCGATCGCCGAATTGTTCTATACGCGCATCTTTGCGTTTATTGTGCTGGGTGTTTTTTGCGCCGACATCTACCTGGTGTCGCGCGAATGGGACGAATTGACGCGCACCTTCACCTTCTTTTTCAACCTGCAGGGCGGCCTGTACTTCCTCCTCGCCGGGTCGTTCTCCAAGGTGATACACGAATTCGCCCACGCCTATACGGCAAAACGCTACGGCGTGCGCGTACCGGCAATGGGACTTGCTTTCCTCGTGATGTGGCCCTTCCTGTATACCGACACCAGCGAAACCTGGAAGCTCGCCGACCGGAAAAAACAAATCGCCATCGCCTCGGCCGGTGTGCTGGCCGAATTGGCGCTGGCCTGTTTTGCCACGCTCCTCTGGGTGATCACCCCGGAGGGCGCGATGAAGAGCATTTTCTTCATTCTCGCCACCACCACCTGGGTGATGACGCTGGCGGTGAACGCCAGCCCGTTCATGCGCTTTGACGGTTACTTCGTACTGTCGGATTTTCTCGATTTTCCCAACCTGCACGACCGCAGCTTTGCCGTGGCGCGCTGGTGGATGCGGCGCCAGTTTTTCGGCCTGCGCGAGCCGCTGCCCGAACCGACCTTCAGCAACAACCAGCGCCGTGCCATGGTTACGTTTGCACTATTCGTCTGGGCCTACCGGCTGGTTGTCTACATTGGTATAGCGCTGTTGGTGTATCACGCCTTTTTCAAGCTCCTCGGCATAGTGCTGATGGTGCTTGAATTCGGTTTTTTCATCATCAGGCCGGTGGTGAATGAGGCAAAGTATTTGTGGGCGCGCAGACAACTCACGCACTTCAACAAGGGGGCGATAGCCACTTTCGCCGCAAGTCTGCTGCTGCTGGTGTGGCTGGTGCCGGTTGCCAATGAAGTCACCGCGCCGGCGGTGTTAATTGCCGAGCGCGAACAAACCGTGTTCGTGCCCACTTCAGGGCAAATTTTGTCGGTGGAGGTGGTCGCAGGGCAGCGCGTGGAGGCGGGCCAAACCCTGGTACGGATGAGTTCGGCCGAACTGGTCTTGCGCGAACGCAACGCGTACCTGTCCCTTGCCACCGCCCGCGCCGAGTACCTGCGCGCGGCGGCCACGCGCGCGCAACAGGAGCGGCTGATGGTCCTTGACGGACAGGTGGCCGAGGCGGAAACCGAACTGCAAGCCGTGGTCGAGGAAAAAGGCCGGCTGGTGGTGCGTGCTTCCGGACCCGGTCTGGTGCGCGACCTGCGCGCCGATCTTGTGCCCGGCCGCTGGATAGGCTCGCGTGAATTGATGATGCGTATCGTGTCCCCCGGGGCGGCCAGTGTCGAGGCCTTTGTCACTGACGCACAAATCGAGTCGGTCGAGGTGGGGCAGTTGGTCAAGTTCATACCCGAGGTGGCGGGTATGGCCGCGATTACCGGCAAAGTCATATCCATTGACACCACCGCCAACAAGCAGGTGACGCGCACGCTGCTGGCCGGACCGTATGGCGGGGGCATTCCGGCGGTGCTGGATAAACGCACCGGGGTGACGGCGCAAAATGCCATTTACCGCGTGGTCATACGGCCCGAAACGACCTTCAATCCGGACGATTTCATGGTGCGCGGCACGGTGCGTGTCAAAACCGACCTGACCCTGGTTACGCAGAACTTTTTGTTCCGCGCGGTGTCCATCTTTATCAGGGAGGGTGGTTTTTAGCCGATAGGTTCAGGGTAGGGTGTTAAGCCGGTCGGAGGCGTGCATCGGCGCGGTAAGGTAAGTGTGGTTTCTCGGCTAACCAAGCGGTACTTTTTCACGGCTTGAAGTGATTAGCAGGTTGTAAAATTAGAGTTCAGGCACATCTATTGCTATATAGGCAGTTAGAGGCGAACTCATAACCGACGGGTTATTCCAACTACCTGAAAAGATTAAATAATTTCGGGTAGCACAAACTTACTAACGGGTTGAAATGGCAGATAAAGACAAACCGACAACCACGAGTGTCGGAAAGTCGTCAAAAAAAGTGCGACGCAAGGCGCCAACCAAGCGCCTGAAGACGCGCTTTTTGGCGCTTGAGCCGCGCGTCGTTTTCGACGGCGCGCTGGCGGTCGATATCGTCGACAAAACCCTGGCCGCCACCAACCCTGATGCCGCGGCAAGCGATGCCAGCAAAGACCCCTTAAGCGCGCCGGCCGACTGGAGCCGACCGGCTGCCGGCGACCGTGCGGTGACTGAAAAAGCCGCCGCCGACGCCCAGGCGCTGCGCGATGCCAACGCTACCGACCCGGCCGCCCAGCTTGCGGCCTCGGTCGACCCGGCCGCCGCCATTGCGCCGGCCCCTGCGGAACTGCTGTTCATCGAGGGCGGCATCCGCGGCATGCAACAGCTGATCAACGCCGCGCGCCCGGGCGTTGAGGTCATTATTATCGATCCGACCCGCGACGGTTTCTCGCAAATCACCGAAACCCTCGCGGGGCGCACCGACATCGCGGCGATTCACCTGGTCAGTCACGGCGTGCCCGGCAGCGTTACCTTGGGCGATGGCGCCTTGTCGCTGCAGTCCCTTGCGGGACACAGCGTGGAGGTTGCCGGTTGGCGAGCCAGCCTTTCGCCGGGCGCGGATTTCCTGATTTACGGTTGCGACGCCGGTGAAGGTTCCCAAGGCACGGCACTGCTCGCGCAACTATCGTCCCTGACCGGTGCCGATGTCGCCGCATCCAATGACCCGACCGGTGCCGGCCCGCTGGGCGGAAACTGGGTGCTGGAGGTCAACCAGGGCCAGGTCACCACACGGCTGTTTGCCGACCGGGTCGGCCTCGAGGCATTCAACTCGCTGCTCGCAGCTCCGGTAGTCGACCTGAATGGTCCCGGCACCTTCAATATTTCAGATAATTTCTCGTCACAGACTTACGCCGGCGGCTCCAACTGGCTCTCGGGCTGGGTTGAGTTCGATGCTTCACCGACGCGCGCCTACAACGTGGGCGGCAGCAACAGCGACAACAGCCCGGCTTCGGGCAACATCGTCGAGGCCAGCGTCGTCGGTGCTTTGGGCGGCCAACAGGAAATGGTTTTCCTTGGTCACGGGGCGCAATTCCTCGACAACATCAGCCGGGCGGTCAACCTGCAGGCCTATACCTCGGCCATCCTGTCGTTCGACTATCGCACCGCGGGTCTCGCCGCCGGCGACAAAATCCAGGTTGAGGTTTCGCAAAATGCCGGGGCGAATTTTTTCTCGATCAGCACGCTGGCCAATGTCACGACCAATACGACGGTCAGTTTCGATATCTCCAATTACATTTCCGACAACACGGTCATCCGCCTGAGCGTGAAATCCGGATTTGCCACCGGGACGACACAGCAGTTCTACTTTGACAACGTAAATATCGCCGCCACCGGCAGTAATTACTACAGCACCTTTACCGAGAATGCCGGCGTGGCGACGCCGATTGTCGGCGGGGCGGCGCTGATTACGGACGCCGATCCCGGGCAGCAGTTGACCAGCGCGACGATCACGCTGACCAATTCGAAGGCTGGAGATGTGCTGAGCATCGTCGGCTCGTTGCCGGTCGGGATCACGGCTGATTTGTCTGTCCCCAACACGGTGACGCTGTCGGGGACGGCCTCTGCGGCGACCTACGCCACGGCGCTGCAGGCTATCGGCTTCAGCAATTCCACGGATACGCCCGACCAGACACTGCGCTCCATCAGCATCCGCGTGACCGATGCGGGCACCGAGCAGAGCGTCGCAGTCAATTCCTTTGTCAGTGTCGTCGCGGTCGATGACCCGGTTACGACGGTGGCGCACAACTATTCCACCTCGACCATAGGCACGCTGACCGGTACGGTGCTTGCCAACGTCGATCCCGCGGCAAATGATTTCGACCTCGACAGCCCCGGGCTGTCGGTTAGCACCACCCTGCTCACCAACCCGACCAAGGGTACGGCGGTGATGAATTCCGACGGGTCATTCACCTATACGCCCACTGTCGGACAGACGGGAACCGACAGTTTTCAGTACAAGCTGGTCAGCCTGGCACAGGTGCGCGGCACGAACTATGAGTATTGGTCGGTTACTCCGCCGGGGTGGACGGCGACCACTGGCCTGGCTGCGCTCGCCGGTAACGCCATTTATACGACGCTTGGTCAGCCGGTTGCCAATGGTTACCTTCCGACCGGCTACGACGTTGACAAGGCCGCAATCAATTACGGCAATACCGGGCTGGATAACTTTACGGTTCGGTTCACGAATCAACTGACCGTAACCACGGCGGGCAACTACACGCTGTACGCCGGTTCTGATGACGGTGCGATACTTTACGTTGATGGTGTCGCGGTGGTAAACAACGACGGTGCCCACTCGTATGTGGAGACAGCCGGCGCACCGGTTTTCCTCAGCGCCGGCACACACACGCTGGTGGTCGATTTCTTTGAGGTCGGTGGACAGGAAGACCTGATTGTTTCGTATTCGGGCGCCGACACCGGCAACCTCAAGACCAATCTGAACTATGTCGGGGGGGTGCTCGCGCCGGCTTATGCCACCGGCACGGTAACGATAAACATCCAGGATGCCGGTCCGCGGCTGGCGCTGGGAGCCAACCTTTTTGCCAGCGACGATTTCAGCCCGCAGAACTACACCGGCAGTGACGGCAGCATAGGCTGGAAGACCAACTGGACAGAAGCGGGTGACGACGCCAGCGCCACTGCCGGAAAAATCAGCGTCTCGGCCGGCGGCAAGCTGGTCATTGGCGACACCAGCGTGACTCCGACCGCGTCGGTGGCGCGCACCATAGACATGCTGGCTCTTGCCGGTTCCAATCCGGCGCGCGTCGGCACCATGCTCACCCTGGATTACGATGCAACGGCGCTGACCGCGGGCAAGGTCGAAATCCAGATGTCGCAGGACAACGGCGTCAACTGGACCACCATCGGCACGCTCGACAGCACCACGGCCGTCAAGGTGGCCACTGGCAAGCAATACGATATTTCCAACTTCGCCTTTGACAACGCGCAACTGCGTTTCAAGGTCACCCAGGCCACGGCTGCGGCGGCGCTGGTCATCGACAATGTCCGCATTGACACCTACACGGTCAATCATTCGACCGCCTTCACCGAGGGCGCGGGGCTGGCTACAGGAACTCCGGTGGCGATTGCCTCGGCGACCACCGCGATCGCCGATCCGACCGGGGACAACATTTCCGGCGCGACCATCACCATTGCCAATGCACAGGCTGGCGATGTGCTCAGCGCCGGCACGCTGCCCGGGAGCATAACGGCCAGCGTCAGCGGCAATGTGCTGACCCTGTCGGGCATTGGCACGCGTGCGGAGTATTCGACGGCCCTGCAGCAGGTGTTTTTCAGCAATACCAGCCAGAATCCATCGACGGTATCGCGCACCGTCAACGTTGTTGTTCGCGACATCACCAATATTGTCAGCAACACCGCGGTCACAACCATTGCAGTCACGGCCCTGAATGATGCGCCGGACGGCGCGAACAAGGCGATGACCCTGGTCGGCACGGGAACGACCTACATCATCCCGGCGTCTGATTTCGGTTTCTCGGACGTGGACGGCAATGTATTGGCCAACGTCGTCTTCACCACGGTGCCGGGTTCGGCGGGAACCTTGCAGCGCGATACGACCGGCGCTGGGGCATGGGCTGCGGTTACCGCGGGGCAGACTGTTACGGCCGCGGATATTGCGGCCAACAGGCTGCGAATCATCACTACCGGTACCGGTACCGCTGCTTTTACCTTCCAGGTGCAGGATACCGGTGCGACCGGCGGCGGCAACGTCAACCTTGACCCGGTGGCGAATAACTTTTCCGTTACCGTGGTTGCGACCAATACCGCGCCCACGCTCACATCCAACCCGACTCTGGTTCCCGCCGGTACGGAGGATCTGACATCGGCGGGGCAGTCGATTTCGGCGATCGTCGGCCCCGTGTTCAGCGACCCGGGCGGAACCCTCAGCGGTGTTGCCATTGTTGGCAATACGGCAATCGCAGGCACGCAAGGCGTGTGGCAATACTCGACAGACGGTGCCAGCTGGAATGCTGTCGGCACGGTGGCCGACGGCGCCACCGCGCTGGCCCTGTCGGCAGCAACGCAATTGCGTTTTGTACCTGTCGCCAATTACAACGGCACACCGCCGGCCTTGTCCATTCGCGCCATGGACAATATCTATTCCGGAGCGTTCACCAGCGGGGCCTCTCGTGTAAACGTCACATCGACCACCAACGGCGGCGCGACGCCTATTGCCGCCGCGATCAACACCATCGGCACCTCGGTTACGGCGGTGAACGATGCGCCGGTGCTTACCCCCGCGAATCCGGTGATGACTCCCATCACGGAAGACAATATCGCGACGACCGGACAAACGGTGGCTTCCATGCTGGGTGCCTCGGTAACCGATGTCGATGCGACTCCGGTGGAGGGCATCGCGGTGGTTGCGACCGGCGGTAGCCGCGGTACCTGGGAATATTCCATCGACGGCGGCACCAACTGGATAACCGTCGGCGGAGTTTCAACCAGTTCGGCGCTGCTGTTGCGCGACACGGATCGCATCCGGTTCAAGCCCGACGCCATAGATGCCGGTTCCGGCTCCCTGACGTATCGCGCCTGGGATCAGACCACCGGAACATTCGGCACCAAGGTCAATCCGGGCGTGGTCGGCGGCACCTCGGCTTTCTCGACGGCCATTGACACCGTGACCATCGTCACCACGGCGGTGAACGACGCGCCTGCGGTGACGTCCGGCGCAACGCTGGCTTACACGGAGCAGGCGACCGCAGCTGTCATTGACGGAACGATAACGGTGGCGGACGTGGATAACGCCACGCTCACCGGCGGTGCGACCGTCACCATATCGGCGGGCTCATTTGTCGCCGGCGATACGCTCACCTGGACCAATGCTGGTGCGGTGACCGGAAGCTACAACGCCGTTACCGGGGTGCTGACCTTGATCGGAACGGACACACCGGCCAACTACGAGGCGGTGTTGCGCAGCGTGAAGTTCAATTCCACCTCGGACGATCCGACTGCGAATAACACGCGACCGACCCGTACAGTTACCTTTGCTGCCAGCGATGGCGCACTGACTGGCAGCGCAACCGCAACTATAAATATCACGGCTGTTAATGATGCGCCGGTGGCCACCGCCGGACGGATAATCACCTATGTTGAGCAGGCGGTCGCAGCGGTCATTGACAACACCATCACCCTGACCGACGTCGATGACACGCAACTGGCCGGTGCGACGGTGACAGTTAATGCCGCCGGTTTTGTGGCCGGTGACACGCTCACTTTTGTCAATCAAAACGGTATCACCGGTAGTTACAACAGCGGTACCGGGGTATTGACGCTGACCGGTACGGCGACCCCCGCCAATTATCAGACGGCCTTGCGCAGTGTGACGTTCTCAAACCTCACCTCGAACGATCCGACCGCAGGGGGGGCGAAGCCGAGCCGTACGATCACCTGGGCCGTGACGGACGCCAACTCCGACGCCGTTGGTGCGCAGACGTCAACTGGCGTGACTTCGACGATCAACCTCACGGCGGTCAATGACGCGCCCGTTCTGGCCAACTCCGGCGGGGCGGCTTATACCGAAAATGCCGCTGCCACGCCGATCAATACGGCAATTACGGTGGCAGACTCCGACAGCGCCGGGATGGCGAGCGCGACGGTCTCGATAACCACCAATTTCTCAGCGGCACAAGACGCGCTGTCGTTTACCAACGACGGCTTGACCATGGGCAATATCACTGCGGTCTACAACAGTGCGACCGGGGTGATGTCGTTGACCTCCGCCGGAGGTACGGCAACCCCGGCGCAATGGCAGGCGGCCTTGCGCGCGGTGTCCTATTCCAACAGCAGCGATGCGCCGAGCACGTCAAACCGCACGGTGACTTATACCGTCAATGACGGTGCGGCCAACTCCAACACCATCAGCAGCACGGTCACCCTGACGGCCCTCAACGACGCGCCTGCGGGCACTGACAAGACGCTGACAACGGCGGTCAGCACCGCCACCAATATCCTTTCGACGGATTTTGGATTTACCGACGTTGATGGCAACACTTTCAATTCGGTGGTGATCACCACGCTCCCGGCTGCGGGTACGTTGCAATGGCGCAACGGCAGCGCCACCTGGGTGAATGTAACGGTGGGGCAGGAATTGACAGCGGCGCAACTTGGTGCCAGTGGTACCACTGGTCTGCGCTTTAATCCAGCGGTGGGGGTTACCGGTTTCCCCTACGCGAGTTTCACCTTTCAGGTGCGCGACAACGGTGCGACAGGCGGTGGCAACGTCAATCTTGATGCGACGCCCAATACCCTGTCGATCAACGTTGGCACGAATACCGCGCCGGTGCTCGTCAACACCGGTTCCCCGACACTGACCACCATTAACGAGGATGCGGGAAACTATGCAGGCCAGACTGTAGCTTCCTTTATCCAGTCAGGAGGATCAAGCATAACCGACGCAGAGAATGGTACTAACGTCGGTATCGCAATCAGGGGTGTCACGAACCAGAACGGAACCTGGCAATTCTCGATAAACGGCGGTGCAAACTGGGCGGCAGTCGGCGCCGATGGCACCCGTACCAACACCAGCGCCTTGTTGCTGCGTGGAACAGATTTGTTGCGATTCGTTCCGGATGGGCTGAACGCACCTGCCGCCAATCCCACCATCACGTATGAGGGTTGGGATTACTCGTCCGGAACCGCGGGGACGATTGTTACCGTTACAAGCACGACTGCCTTTTCCGCAGCAAGCGACGACGCAGCGATTGTTGTCACCGGTCTGAACGACGCTCCGGTGCTTACGGTTGGCGGCAACACCTTTGGCACTGTTTCCGAGGATGTGGCGGTGCCGACGGGTGCGACGGGCATACAGGTATCGACCCTGGTCAATACCGAGCAGACCGACGTTGACACCACGGGGCCGCTCAAGGGTATCGCGATTACCTCGCTCAACGCGAATGGCACGCTGTATTACACGACCAATGGCGGAACCAATTGGTACCAGGTGACCGGACCGCTTAGCCAGTCCAACGCCTTATTGCTGGATAACGCCGCCAATACCCGGATCTTCTTCCGGCCCAACGCCAACGTCGATGTCAACATCGCCAGCGCCATCACTTATCGAGCCTGGGACCGCACGACAGGGGCGGCCACCACCGGGATTACGCAGAACTATGGCAACACCACCGCCACCGGCGGTACTTCAGCCTATTCCGCGTTTGAGGATTCCCTCACACTTACGGTGACGGCGGCAAATGATGCGCCGACCTTGGGTAGTGGCACGCTGGCATCAATTGTGGAGGACACGGCAAGTCCGTCGGGCCAATCTATAAGCACGATATTCACCGGCCAGTTTGCCGACGTTGACACCGGTTCGAGCATGGCGGGTGTGGCGATTGTCGGAAATACGACCAATGCCGGTACGCAAGGGGTGTGGCAATACTCGAGCAACGGTGGAACGAACTGGTTTGCGGTGGGCACCGTGGCCGACGGCGCGACGGCGCTGGCTGTCAACAGCGCGACCCTGATCCGGTTTGTCCCTGTGGTGAATTACAACGGCACACCGCCTGCCTTGGTGGTACGCGGACTGGACAATACTTACGCAGGTGTTTTCTCGACCACGGCGGGGACGGAAACCCGGCAGACGGTAAATACAACGACCCGTGGTGGTGCGACGGCGATAGCGGCGGTGACCGCGAATATCGCAACCGCGGTAACGGCGGTGAACGATGCGCCCGTCGCAACGGGGGCGGCAACGCTTACCGCAGACCTGGAAGATACCGCGTCAGCCTCGCTCAATGCGCCTTCAGTTTCCTCCCTGTTTGGCGGCAGTTTCAGTGATGCCACCGACACGGTTTCCGGCGGATCAAGCGCAAACACCCTGGCCGGTGTGGCTATAACCAGCTACACCGCAGATCCGGCAAAGGGCACATGGCAGTACTCCACCGACGGAACAACCTGGACGGCGATCGGAACCGTAGGCGGTGCCACAACGGCGCTTTCACTTAAAAGCACGGACCAGTTGCGTTTCGTCCCGGCCGCCAACTTTAACGGTACGGCGCCCACGCTCACCGCGACTCTGATCGATTCCTCGGCCACGGTGACAAGCGGCGTAACACTCAATGTCAGTGCCGCCGGCGGCACCAGCGCATTCAGCTTGGCCAGCGTAGTCCTGAGCCACAGCGTCACCGCCGCGAACGACGCGCCGACGCGTCTTGCATCCAGCGTCAGTTTGGCCTCGGTTGTGGAGGACACGGCGAGTCCCGCCGGCGCGACGGTTACCACCTTGTTCGGTGCCTCGTTTTCCGATGTTGCCGATCAGGTCGCGGGTGGATCCAGCTCGAATACATTCGCAGGCGTGGCAATCGTGGCCAACGCGGCGAACACCGCCACCGAGGGCAAATGGCAGTGGTACAACGGTACCGCCTGGGTGGATATCAGCACGACGCTGACGACAACGACCTCGCTTACCCTGACGCCGGCCACGCAAGTCCGGTTCCTCGCCAATGCCAATTATTCGGGTACGCCCGGCGTCCTGACGGCAAGGTTGATCGATAACTCGACGGGTACGGTCACCGCGGGTGCGACGCTCGATGTGTCGACCAGCGGTGGTACCACACGCTTTAGCGATGCTTCGAACGCCGTCACCCTGACGACCAGCATTATCGCGGCCAATGACGCGCCTGTAGCGAGCGGTGCTGCGGTGCTGGCGTCCATTAATGAGGACACGAGCAACCCGCCCGGAAGCCTGGTGTCCGCCCTGTTTGCGGGCAATTTCAGCGATCCGGTGGATACGCCGGCCAACGCGCTCGCCGGAGTGGCGATTGTCAATTACACGGCCGACTGGACCAAGGGTACCTGGCAGTATTCGAGCAACGGCACCGCCTGGTCGACGCTGGCGTCCATCACGCCCCTGCAGTCGGTCACGCTGAAGAGCACCGACCTGATCCGTTTTGTTCCGGCCGCCAACTACAGTGGCGCGGCGCCAACCATTACTGTCAAGGTCATAGACTCGAGCACGACCGTTCTCACCGGCGCGATCGTCGATCTTAATACCGCCGGCACGAGCGGCGGGGTCACGGCCTATAGCGCATCGACCGCTACGCTGGACACCAGCGTGATTGCCGTTGCGGATGCGCCTACTGTCAGTGTCAGCCCCGCCTCGGGTAATGAAGACACGGCGATCGCGCTGACAATAAACCCCGCAGTGCTGACCGATGTCGACGGTTCCGAGTCAATCACCGGCTACACCATCAGCAACGTGCCCACCGGTGCGACCTTCTCGGCCGGAACAAACCAGGGCGGTGGCGTCTGGACGTTCACGCCCGCACAGATCACCGGCCTGACCATCACGCCGCCTTTGGACTTCAACGGCGCCATCAATCTCGGTGTCAGTGCGACGAGCACGGAAGCCAGTAATTCGTTGGCAGCGTCGAGCACGGCGGTGACGCTGGTGGTGACGGTGGCGCCTGTGAACGATGCGCCCACGGCGACGAACCTGAGCGCAGGGGAGACCTACACCGGAGATACGGCGCTCAATCTGACCGACATCGTGGTGACCGATGTTGACAGTGCGAACGTGACGGTGACCTTGACGCTGTCGGATGTGGCGGCGGGGAGCCTGAACACGGGCACTTCGGGATCTGTGACCTCGACCTTTGTGGGCGGGGTGTGGACGGCCAGTGGAGCGAAGGCGGATGTGAATGCGCTGCTGGCTGGGGTGACCTTCACGCCGGCGTTGAACTACAACAGCAACTTTAGCATTGCCACGAGCGTGAGCGATGGTGTTGCGGC
>CAMAWC010000007.1 GCA_945861875.1 Bordetella parapertussis | reverse complement strand
GCCCCCGGTGGCCGATTCGATCAGTCCGAGTTTGGCTGTTTTGGCGTCGGTAAATGCGCCGCGCTCGTAGCCGAACAACTCGGCCTCGAGCAAGGAGGCCGGAATGCCGGCGCAGTTCAGTTCAATGAACGGTCCGGCCTTGCGCCGGCCATCGTAATGCAGCGCGCGCGCCACCAGTTCCTTGCCGGTGCCCGTCTCCCCGGTGACCAGCACCGCGGGTGATTCAACGCCGGACATTTGCAGGTCCGCTTCGTTGATCTTGCCGATCAGCGCCTTCAGCGTGAACATCGGCGCGGAGTCGCCCACCAGCGCCGATACGCCATTTTTGCGCGGCGCCCCCGCTGCGGACGGCGTGCGCGCCGGCGCAGGCGGGGATGCGCCATGCATCGGTTCGGCGACCAGTTTTCCCTGCCATGAGGTGGTCTGTGCATCAAGCGGATCGCCTTTGCGCCGGCGCTGCAAGGTATCCATGATCTGGAACTTGTCCGTCAGGCGCAGCCCCTCGGGCAGGTCCGCGGTACGCCGGCGCTGCAGCACGCGATCGATCACCAGCCGCAAGGCGGCCAGTTCCATCGGCTTTTTCAGGTAATCGGCGGCGCCGCCCTTGAATGCATTGACCGCGATTTGCTCGCTGCCGCTGCCCGTCATCATGATGACGCGGGTGTTCGGCGCGGCTGCCATGATACGGCCGAGCACTTTGAGACCGTCGATTCCGGGCAGGCTGTAATCGAGCAACACCACATCGGGCCGGAACCGCGCAAGCATTTCCAGCCCCGCCTCGCCGCTTGAGGCCATCTCGACGGCAAAGCCTTCGCGCTCGAGGAAGAAACAAATATTTCTTGCCAGCGTGGGTTCGTCTTCGATCAACAGTACGGTCGATATCATGATTGCTTTCCTGGGATGGTGAATGGAAGTGTGATGGCGACGCTGGTGCCTCGCCCGTGGGTGCTGCGTACGTGGATGCCGCCGCCCATTCTTTCGAGGGTGCGGCCGACAAGCGGCAGGCCGATGCCCAGGCCGTGTTTTTTAGTGGTGCGCGGGGCGAGGAACGCGCGCTTGAGCTGTTCGGCGGGGATGCCCACGCCGGTGTCGGCCACGCTGATTTGGATGCCGCCGGCACCGGCGCGGCTGCTGCTGATGGTAAGCGCCCCGCCAGCGGGCATGGCATCGAGTGCATTGGCGACCAGGGTGCGCACAATCTGATCGAGCATCAGCGCATCGACGACAACCGGCGGCACCGTCGGCTCGAGGCGCAAGGCCACAGTGACGCCGCGCCGGGCAAAGTCATCGCCCATGCCATCGATCAGGCCGCGCAGCAAGTCGTTGGCGCTGATGCGCCCCGGCTCACGCGTACCGGCGTGGGCGTAACTGAGCAGGTTGCGGATCCAGGATTCGAGCCGGTCCACCTCGGCCATGATGTCATGGGCGAATTCGCCGGAGCGGTCCTGCCCGCCGATGGCCATTAATTCGGCCGAGGAGCGGATTGCCGCAAGCGGATTGCGGATATTGTGCGCCACCGAGGCGGCAACCTCGCCAACCGCGGCAAAGCCCTCGCTGCTGGCGATGCGCAGCTGCTGCTGGCGGATGATTCCCTGCCCCCGCCTCACCAGCCAGAACAAGACGGCGTACATCAGGATGGCGCCGCAAAACGAGCAAAGCCATATCAGCTGCAGTCCGCTGCGGATTGCCTGGAACAGCGCATCGGGTGATTTGTACAATTCAACCACGCCGACCACCCTGGTCTGCGTGTTGTCCCATACCGGAAGGTAATATTCGACAAACTGCTTTTCCGGAACCGCGGAAAAGACGTGTTCGGGCTTGATATATTCGCGCGACTCGAGGATGGCGGCCTCGACCGCGAGTTCCCCGACCAAGGCCCTGTCCAATTCGGGGTTGCTGGCAAACGTCTGGTCGATTGAAGCGGCGTTGCTCGACCAGAGCACGGCGCCGGTGACATCGTAGACCTGCGCCCGCAGCACATCGGGCATGGCACTGATGTGCGAAAAATAATTTTCAATGCTGCGGTCCGAGGCGCTACGACCGGACTGGTGCCTGAAATAGCCCTCTGCGTTTTGTTGCTGCGTGAAGTTCTGCACGAACTGCATCGACACCTCGGCATCACGGTGCAACATCGTCTTGGCAAGGAATTTCGACAGGACGGCCGACGATGCCAGGCTGACAAAGGCGATGACCAGCAGGCTGAGCACGGCAAAGCGGTGGCTCAGATTGAAGCCCGCGACAGGCCGCGGCGGCCGCACCTCTGCCTGGTACGCAAGGCCGCCGCCGTCGCGTGCGGCCAAGGCGGAGGGCGAAAGTTGCGCGCTATTTGGTGAGATCATGGGCTGCAAATCCTGGTCAATGCATGGTTAACTTCGTGTCAGAGGACACCATAACGAAGAAACGGCGGCCTTTCGTGCGGCTTCTCGTCTGGCTTTTGTAACGGTTTGTCAGCGGCGATCGGCCGGTTGCGCCACGGCCACGCGCACGCCGAGGGTCATCGGGCCAAGGACAGCGCTCGAGGTGATGCGCGCACCGGAGTGATGCGCGCGCCGGGCGGCAGGCGCGCCGGGCGGCAGGCGCGCCAGCGCTGCCCCGGACCGAAATGAATCGCGCCTGACTGCACGCAGCAATACTAGAAGGGATGCCGCTGCGCTTTGTCGGCGAATCGTCCGGCGTTTGCACTGGCAAGGTGGCGGTTCCGTAAGCTCGTGTAACGCCAATGCGGATCCTTCGCCGGCGGGTGCAAAAAAGGACAGCGCCAGGACAGGCCTGGCGCGCCATGCCGGTCTGGCGCGAATGGCGCTTGCTTAGGGAAGCTCTGATTAAGTCCATAAATCGTCATTCCCGCGAAAGCGAGTCTCGCGCAGCGAGACGAAGTTTCGAGGAACGGCCAAGCGGGAATCCATTTTGACTCAATGAATACACGCTTTAGGTCAAGGTGGATTCCCGCTCCCCGATTAAGGCATTCGAGGACAAGCTTCGCGGGAATGACGGACTTAATCAGAGTTTCCCAAGGTGGATTCCCGCTTTCGCGGGAATGACGGACTTAATCAGAGCTTCCCAAGGTGGATTCCCGCTCCCCGATTAAGGCATTCGAGGACAAGCTTCGCGGGAATGACGGACTTGATCAGTGTCACCCGGATCTATTCCACCCGCCCGAGTCGCCGCAGTCCGGGAAACAAGCGCGTTCCTGCGATGGCGATCAACACGGTGAGTGTTCCGCCGGCCACCACGGTGACCAGCGGCCCGGTGAGCGAGGCGAGAAGGCCGGCGCGAAACGCCCCCAGTTCATTGGACGAGCTGATGAACACGCGGTTAACCGCCGAGACACGGCCGCGCAGCGCATCGGGCGTCTGCAGCTGTATCACCGTCTGGCGGATCACCGCGCCCACCAGGTCGCAGGCCCCGCCCACCACCAGCGCGACAAAGGACAACCAGAACCAGCCGGACAAGCCGAAGGTGAGCATTGAAAGGCCGAATACCGCCATGGCGGTGAAAAAAACGCGGCCGCTTTGCTGGTAGGGCCGGCGGTAGCTTTGCACCAGTACCATCGTTACCGCACCCAGGGCGGGTGCGGCCGACAACCAGCCGAGGCCCGCCGGCCCCACTTGCAGCACGTCCTTGGCGTAAATGGGCATCATGGCGGCCACGCCGCCGAGCAAAATGGCCAGCAGGTCAACCACCATCAGGCCCAGAACCACCTTGGTGCGCCAGACGTGGGTAAGGCCGGCGAACAGTTGCCCCCACGATAATGCGTCGTGCCTGGTGGTGGCGGGGCGGGCGGAAATGGCCAGCGTCAGGCCCAGGGTGATCAGGGCGAGAACGCTGTTGATCGCGTACACCGGCACCGCGCCGCCCAGCGCAATGGTGATGCCGGCGAGGGCCGGGCCGCAGATCGAGGCGAGCTGGAAGCCGCTCGAGCTCCAGGACACGGCGCGCGCCAGCAGCGACAGCGGCACCACCTGCGGCAGCAGCGCGTCACGCGCCGGCCGGTTGATCACCATCGCCGTTCCGCTTGCCGCGAGTCCGAGGTACATCCAGTTGACGCTCGCGCCATTCCACGCGGACAGCGCAAGCTCGACCGAGCCGGCGCACCAGAGCAGTTGCGACAACACCATGACCCAGCGCCGGTCAAAACGATCGGCCATCTGCCCCGCCGGCAAAAACAGCAAGATCACCGGCACGAACTGCACCAGCCCCATGAAGGCGAGGGCCATGGCCGAACCGGTGCGCTCATAAATATCCCAGCCAAGCGCCACGGCCTGCGTCTGCTGCAAGATGGTGGTGAGAAAAGAGCCGGCGATGAGCAGGCGATAGTCGCGGATGTGAAAGACGGCAAAGGCGCTATCGGCGCGTGGAGGGGTCCTGCTCATGCGTGACGATGCCGTGCCTCAAAACAAAGACGCATGGTAGCAGCGCGGCGAGGGTGCCGCCAGAAAAGTCCTGCGCAGCCCGGGTGACAGGCTGGAAACGCCCGCCAGTCGTGGCTTTGCAGCCGATTGTGCGTGTCATCGCGGGCGCAGCGAAGCAACCTCGTCACCCTTGTGACCGACACCACAACACCACGACATTACCGCGTCGGCTTTGCCTCCTCGCAATGGCGGAAATTACCGCACGCGCACGCACAAGCGGGAATGCGTCGCTCCGTTCATCGGTCCGCGGGCCAACCGTGGCCGCCTGCGGCCGGATGACGCAAGTCCCTGTGCTGCAGTCCGAGAAAGACCGGTTTGCCGCGCTGCAGGTGGATGTTGATCTTGGCGTTATAGGCCGCATGCGTGCGGCCGTGCTTGTCCAGGATGCTGTAGCGCTCGACCGTGAATTCGCCGTCCGCTGCGCGCTCGCCGGTAATGTAGCAGCGGATTTCCGCGACACGGTTGTACGCCACCGACATGCCGTGCAGGCGTTGCAGGGTTGTCGCGGTTTTGGCGATAAAGCCGGGCGTGCTTTGGTTGATGAGGGCGCCGCTCCCGGCATCGCGCATCGCGATGTTGAAGTCCCCGAGCAGCACCTGTCCGGGCAGCGCCTTGTCGATGATGCGCGCCAGATCAATGGTCACCTGCCCGACGATGTAGCTGAAGGCGGTCGGGCTCATCGCTTCCATCTGGAAGAACTCGTAATGCTCCCCGACATGGAAGGCGGCGCGCAGGGTCGGCACCGGGAAGCGCTTGGCCTTGCGCTGCGCCACCGCATTGTCGGTCAAGAGCAGCATCATCAGCTGGTACAGCGCGATGTTGCCCTCCAGCGTTTTGTCGCGGTTCCAGATGTAAAAGCCGTCGCCGGTGGTGGTGCGGGCAAACAAGGGGGGCGGGAAGCTGCCGCGGATTTTCTTTGACATCAGCTGCAGGTAGGCCGAGTTGGCCGAATAGCTCAGGCTGTTGATCATGGCCACCTGCTCGAGCGGCGGATGCAGCGAGAAGCCGACGATATCGAGCAGTATCACCGCCCGTTCGCGTACCAGCGATATGCCGTAGCGTGAGACCAGCACGCTGATCAGTTCGGACGACAGCCGGCCGAATGCGGCCCCGTCGGCGCGGATGACGTGTGCCGCGCCGCGCAAGTCCGTGCACAAGGCGTCAAAGGCCGCCGCATCGAGACATTTGGGGCCGGCGAGAACGCTATTGATAAGGTCGCGGTCGGCGTGCGCGTTGTCCGCGTCGGCGTTGTCGCCAAAGGGCTCGAGGATCTTGTAATGTCGCACGGCGACAAAACGCAATTCGGCTGCCGCCTGGGTCCACGCCAGCAGGATGTTCTTGCCGTGATTCCAGGCCCCAAACAACAGCTCGTCGAGCTGCGCCAGTTCCCGGTTGGCACCGGCCGTCAGCGGCCCTGTGCCGCTGGCCCTGGCGACGCTTTGCAGCCAGTTGGAGTGTTTCATCTGTTGACGGGGCGCGTCCCGGTGCCGGCCTGGTCGTTCTCCAGCGCGCTTTCGATATCATCGAGGGATGCCAGCACGGGAATGATTTTTTTGTCTATGGCATACGACATCGCCTTGACGGCGCGCCGGTCCATCGGATTGGCCATCGCCACGATCAACGCATTTTCAAAGTAGTACAGCGGTACGACCTTGTACTGCCATTCCATGTCGGAGGGCACCGAGTGAAGCACGCCCGGATCGATCTGGAAGGCCTTCAAGGCGACATGCGGTATCCCCAGCTTGTGCGCCAGCACCTGGCGCAGCGAGTCCTTGTCGAGCAGGCCCATGTCGATGAGGATGTCGCCCAGCAGCTTGTCGCGCCGCAGCTTTTGTTCCTCAAGGGCGGCGGCGAGCTGCGTCTGGGTGAGCACGCCCATTTCAACCATCACCTCGCCGATGCGGCGCGTCGGATGGTGCATCGCCTGCTGGCGCAGCGCCGCGTTCAGTGTCTCAGGGCTGATGAGGCGTTGTTCGGCAAGAAGGTCGCCCAGTTTTTGCTCGCGCAGCGCCCGCTGCGCCGCCAGCGCCTTGTTCAATCCGGCTTCGTTAATGTCGCTGTGTTCGATCAGCATCTTTCCCAGCGGATCGCCAATCACAAAGCTGTCCACCCCGGGGTGGGGGAAGTAGTAGCGCAATATTTCACCGTTGTCCGCGGCGGCGTAAAGGCCCAATCCGACGGTGGTCGCACCGTAGCCGCAGAGTTCACCGGAAAAAATCTGGCCGTTGCGAAATGTGATGCTGAAGGGACTGCGTGCCAGCACGGCGTGCACGTCGATGCCGCCCTGGCGCAGGTGCTCCATCGAGTCTTTCAGCACGACCGGATCAAGAAAACAGACCGAGCGCACATCGTCAAACGAAAGCCGCTCGCTTGCGTTCGAACCGCGCGGGCGCACCCTGAGGCAATCTTGCTCGGGAAGGACTTCGATGAGCATGCAATCGAGCTCCGGGCGGTCGAAAAAGCTGGCCAGGCAGTGTTCTGGCGCGCTGATAAGCGGGCTGCGCTCGTCGCCGACGTAGGGTGAAAAGTCGATGCCGTTCAATACAGCCATTGGATTCTCCCTGAGGCGTGCCTGCCTGTGCGCCCTGGCGTGCATCCACAAGCCACAGCCCTCGCCTCATCAGCGTAAAGTAAATACGTTGCAACACCGCCGGTGCGCGTACCGCCGACACCGTAACCGCCCTTGGCTATATGTGACCGCATTTTTGGCGGCGGCGGATTGATTCAAATCAAGTTCACGCAAGTGGTTTGTGTCAAGCTCCGCCGTGCAGGCGCCGGCACGTGAGGTGCACGCAAGGGCGCCGGGGATTGCGACGCAAGAGACAGAAGAACAGGCAAATACCTTGAATACGACAAATCCGGCCGCCGGGCCCGCGATAAATCCCGATGCCGATCCCGCGGTGCGGGAGTTGGTCCTTGAGTTTGCACTGCCCCTGGCTATGAATGCGGCGAGCCGACCATTGACGGCGCGCACCGCGAGCTGTTTGCTCTGGCCAACACCCTTATTGACGCCTCATTCGACAAGCAGAGCGCACCGGGCGCATTTGTCGCGGCACTCGAGCGCTTGCTCGCACACGTCGTGCGGCACTTTGCCGACGAAGAGGCCTTGCTCGAGCAACGCCACACCGTGGACCTGGCCGCGCACAAGCGCGCCCATGCCGGATTGCTGGCACGGGCGGAAAAGCTGCGGGCTGACGCCGCGGCCGGCACGGCAACAACGGGAGGGCTGATCGAGTTCCTTGCCAACGACATCGTCGCGCGCCATCTATTCACCGCCGACCGCGATTTTTTCCGCTTGTTCGAAGGCTGCCGTCAGGAGCGGGCGTCCGACGCATCGGCAGGGGCGACTGGCGCGACGTTATAGCGCGCAGCCTCGCCTTGCGCCAGGCACAAGGCATTGACTTCCTGTTTCAGTTCTATCATGCGCAATTCGCGGTCCACGGCATGCTTGTTGAACTTGTGTAAATCCGCATTTTTCCGCGCCAGATCGGCGGTTTGCTGCTGCGCTCTCAGGGTGATTTCCAGGCGTGCAACAGCGAGCCCCAGTTCGCGCGCAAGGGTGTCGATCAGATTGCGCTCTTCCTTCATGAACGGCCCCTCGTGAAGGATGGGCCGCGCCTCGAGGTAGAACACCTCGACGCTGCCCCGTACCGCGCCATTGACCGGAACCGCGGCCGACATGGTCCATGGCGTTTCGCGAAAGGCCCGGCTGACAAAGGTCCGCCCGTCAAGGACGATGCGGGCGCAGGTAATTTCCGGATAAAGCCAGCCGGCCGGGACCAAGGCAACGGCCGACTGGATCATCGTGCCCGAATCGACCTGCGTATGGAGGAGCGCGCTCGACACAGCGCGCAGGCAGGCCATCTCCTTGGCGCGCTCGCGCAGCGCCAGGTTGGAATGCTGGAGTTCTTCCTCTACGGCCTTGAGTGCGTCAATGTTGGAAATGAAACCGGACATGCGCAGCGGTTTTCCCGCGGCGTCCCACTGGGCCTGGCCGCGCGAGGCATACCAGTGGTATTCATCGTTTTTGTGACGCAGGCGCAACGCCGTTTCAAAGGGTTTGTGCCCATCAAGGTGTGCGCGCAGTTCAAGTTCAACACGCGCCTTGTCCTGCGGATGCATGCGGTCAAAAAAGCTCTCCTTCGCCACATCCGGCAATTCATGGTCCTCGAAGCCGAGCAACTGTTTCCAGCGTGGGGAGAGGTAGGCGCTGCCGCTGCCCGGCAGCCACTCCCAGACGCCCTCATTGGCGCCGTCGACCGCGCGTTGGTAGCGGTCCATTTCCTGCTTCAAGCGGGAATAGGGGGCGCGAAGAGCCCATTCGATCAGCACGATAAAAATAAACCAGTAGGCGATGATTTTCAGCACATGGCCGACAAGGTTGGCGGGTGCGAACACGCTGACATAACGGGTGAAGGCGAACTCCGACAGGATCATCGCCGTTATTGCGGCGCTCAGGCCAAGATGCACCTGCCGCGGCAGCAGCGCGCGCTTGCGCCAAAGAGCCCAGATGGTGGCGGCCAGCACCAGGATGATCAGGTACTCCGCATAGATCTTGAACGCGGTGAGTCCGCTGCCATCGATGTAGGCGTCCGGAAAAAGGCCGAAGGCAATCGATGCCAGCAACAGCGCCGCCGCCAGCCCGAAACCGGCGTGAACGTAGCCCGGGAATGCGCGCCGGGTGAGGAACAGCAGCGCGCTGAGCATGCCGAACGCCTGCAGGCTGCGCGCGGCAATCCACAGTTGCGTCGCCGGGTTGGCGCTGTCGCCGGGAAACAGGTTCATGCCCTTGAATGCCATTGTGTGTGCCAGGTCGATCATGGCAACCCAGCCGATGGCGATGGCAACGTAAGTGAGGAAATCGTCTTTCTGGAAGCGATG
The DNA here is from genome assembly GCA_945861875.1 of Bordetella parapertussis. GTDB lineage: Bacteria > Pseudomonadota > Gammaproteobacteria > Burkholderiales > SG8-39 > CAITSH01. The sequence goes on along the minus strand of CAMAWC010000007.1, from coordinate 62,266 downwards.
CGAAGTGGTGGCAATGACCAGCGCGGCAAAGGCGATGGTGATGGAAAACAATTCCGCCAGTGCATGAAATACCAGGTAATTGACGTTCAGCCCCACAAGGCTTACGACGATGACGAGCAGCGGCGGCAGCGTCACGGCGGCTGCCGGGCGCCAGGTGGGCGCAGGCTTTACCGGCTCGTCTGGCTGCAGCCGGGGGGTGGCGGGGGTCTGCATGGCGTGAGGTGACGGGCTCATCCTTTGGTCGGATACCTTGCCGTGGAATGCTGACAGATTGGCGTTGCAGTCTTTTGACCTGAATCAAAGTCCGGACGTCTCACCTGCGTCTGCGGCGCGCACAGCGGCCAGCGTGGCATGCGCGGCGGCAAAATCATACTGTTTCAGCTGGCTGGAAAAAGGCTCGAAAGCCGCGCCCATGGCCGCTTTCAGGGCGCCGGCATGTTCATCGAGCAAGGCGACGGCGCCGGTGTCGCTTTGCGCCAGCAGCGCTGCGAGGCGATTGAGCAGGGCAGCGCTGGCGGCCTTGTCGGTGCTCTGGGCGGCATCGGCGAGGGGTGGTGGCGCGGGCAGGGCGGCGGCGAGTTGGACAAACGCCGCAGTAATGGCATTCATGGCGGGGGCAAGGCTGGCCTGGTCAGGCGCCTTGTCCGTGGCCTGCCTGAATACATCGTCGAGGCTCGCCGCCAATTGCGCCAGATGTTCGAGGCCCAGCGTGGCCGCCGTGCCCTTGAGGTTGTGGGTGAGGCGGCGCGCCGTGTCCTGCCTGCCCTGGGCAAGGCTCGCGGCCAGGGCGCTCATGTCATCGGCGTGAGCGCCGATGAACCGGCCCAGCAGGTCGAGGTACTTGCCGGCGTTGCCGTGCAGCGCAGCCAGGCCGTGTTCGACCTTGACGCCGCGCACTCCGGCCAGTTGCGCCAGGGCCATTGCGTCTCTGCTGCGCGTCTCGGCCGCGATTGGCGCGGGGGTTGCCACAGCTGCCGATGTGCCGTCGTGCGCTGCATGCCGGCCTGCGGCATCGGCCGGCAGCCATTTGAGCAGGGTCGCATAGAGCAGGGCCGGTTCCACCGGTTTGGTGATGAAATCGTTCATGCCCGCGGCCGTGCAGGCGCGCCGGTCTTCATCGAAGGCGTCGGCCGTGAGCGCCAGGATGGGCGTGTTTTCCCAGCCGGGCAGGGCGCGGATGAGGCGCGTGGCTTGCAGGCCGTCCATCACCGGCATCTGGATGTCCATCAGCACCAGGTCGTAGGCGCCGCCTTTGGCCATGCGCACCGCTTCGCCGCCATCGGCGGCCGTATCGACCAGCAGGTTCGCGTCATGCAGCAAATCGATGGCGACCTCACGGTTGATGGGGTTGTCCTCGACCAGCAACACGCGCACGCCGGCCATCCGCAGCCGCAAGATCGCCTCGGCATCGGCTGCGTCGGCTTGCTTCGCGACGGTTGGCATGATGCCGTGGCCGCGCTCGAGGCGGGCGGTGAACCAGAAGGTGCTGCCCACCCCGGGGGTGCTTTCGACGCCGGTGTCGCCGTCCATCAGCTGCGCGAGGCGGCGGCTGATGGCCAGACCGAGCCCGCTGCCGCCGTACCGGCGTGCCGTGCTCGCGTCCCCCTGCTCAAACGGCTGGAACAGCCGGCCCAGGGTTTCGGCGGCAATGCCAATGCCGGTGTCCTGGACTTCAAAGCGCACCAGCAAGCCGCTTGCGCTGTCGTCGAGCAGTTTGGCGCGCAGGCTGATGCGGCCTTTTGCGGTGAACTTGACGGCGTTGCTGGCATAATTGAGCAGGGCCTGGCGCAGCCGTGTCGGGTCGCCGTGCAGCCACACCGGAACGTTGCCCGGGTCGAGCGCGATGACAAGCCCCTTGTTGCGCGCCGCTTCGCTGATGAGGTTGGCGACGTGCTCAAGCACCGCGGGCAGCGGAAAATCGGTAGTGCTCAATTGCATGCGCTCGGCTTCGATCTTGGACAGGTCGAGGATGTCGTTGATGACGGACAGCAGGTGCCGGCCGGCATTGTCGATCTTGTCCAGGCGCAGCGCCTGCTCCGGGGGTACGCCGGCGCGGCGCATCAGATGGCTAAGGCCGATAATGGCATTCATGGGTGTGCGGATTTCGTGGCTCATGTTGGCAAGGAAGGCGCTCTTGGCAAGGTTGGCGGCTTCGGCCTGCTGGCGCGCGACGCTCAACTCGGCGGTGCGTGTGGTCACCAGCTCTTGCAGGTGGAAGCGATACCGGTCGAGTTCCGCGCCGACGCGTTTTTTCTCGGTGATGTCTTCCTTCACCGCCACGTAATGCGTCACCGTCCCGTCCACCCCGCGCAAGGGCGTGATGATGACGAATTCGTCGTATTCGGCGCCGTCTTTCTTGCGGTTGTGCAACGCGCCCCGCCACGGCAGGCCGTTGGCAAGCGCATCCCACATCGCCACGTAGGTCTCGGGCGGGGTCTTGCCCGATTGCAGCTCCCGCGGATTGCGGCCCTGCACTTCCTCGCGGCTGTAACCGCTCGAATCGACGAAGGCCTGGTTGACATATTCGATGTGCGCGTTGACATCGGTGATAAGAATGCTCGCGGGGTTTTGCTCCACCGCCTGCGACAGCTTGCGCAACTGATGTTCGGCGGCCTTGCGCTCGGTGATGTCCATCATGATGGCGGTGACGAACCAGCGCCCGTTGCTCTCCCATTTTGCCAGGGTGAATTCGAGCGGGAACTCGCTGCCGTCCTGGCGCAGCCCGTGCAGTTCAATACTCTTGCCCGATAGGCGCATTCCCTCGCCGGCACCCACCCGATGCATGCCCGCCAGGTGTGCTTCGCGGTAGCGCTGCGGCATCAGCCGCGTCACGGGCTGCCCCAGGGCCTGCGCCTCGGTGTAGCCGAACATGCGCTGCGCACCGTTGTTCCAGCCGGCGATATTGCCCGCACCGTCGGCGGTGACGATGGCATCGAAGGCGGATTGGGTGATCGCACTGCTGCGTGCCTCGCTTTCGCGCAGGGCCTCAGCCGTCGCCTCGGTCTCGGCGCGCGCGGCGACGGCGTCCTCGAGCAGGTTGAGCGCGGCCAGTCGCGACTGGTTCTGTTGTTCGAGGACGGCGGCCTGTTCGCGGACCGTCAGGCTTGCCGCCTCAATCGCCTGGAGGTCAGCCAGCTTGCGCGCGCTGATGTCGCGCAGGAACACAACAATCTGCGGTTCTGCAAACTTGAGGTGAGTGGCGCTCACCTCGACATCCCAGATTGATCCGTCCTTGCGCCGATGCCGCGCTTCAAACTGGTCGCTGCCGTGTTCGAGGACGTGCCGGATGTGCCTTTCATGCGCGAGGGCGTCCTCCTGCGCATACAGGTCACTGACCTGCATGCCAAGCAGTTCCTGGTGCGTGTAGCCCGACTGCAGGCAGTAGGCCGGATTGACATCGAGGAGAGTGCCCCGGCCATCAATACGCCAGTAGCCGTCGAGCGTGGTCGCCAGAATGCCGGTAAGGATTGCGTGGTGCTCGTGCAGCGCTGTCCTGGCCTGCTCTTCAGCCGAAACATCTTCGAGCAAGACTACATAAGACTCGACCGCGGCATCTGTGCGGCGCACAGCGCGCACGGACATGTGGGTGTGAACGACATGACCATCGTGGTGGATGAAGCGCGTTTCCAGCGTGTATTCGTCAATCTCACCGGCGAGCGTGCGCTTGAATCGAGCCAGGTCCGCCGCCAGGTCGTCCGGGTGGGTAAGTTCCTGCCAATTCATGCGCAGCAGTTCCTGCTTGGAATAGCCAAGCATGTCGCATAGCCGGTCGTTGACATTGATCCAGCCTTTTTCCGGCGAGGTCTCGGCCATGCCGATCATGGAGCGCTCGAAATAGGAGCGGAAGCGCATCGCGGCGTCCTTGAGGGCCGTCTCGGCCAGATTGCGCTCGGTGATGTCGCGGACAATGGCGCAGCTGAATTCCCCGCCGCCGGTCTGCACGTAACTTGCGACGATTTCCACCGGGATCAAGCGGCCATTCGCCTGCGTTTGGGTGGACGCGAGTTTCAAGCTGCCGCGATGTCGCAGTTCGTCAAAGTGACGCGGCCAGTTTTCCGCGGTCCAGTGCGTAGCCACTTGCCAGACCGGTGCATTGAGCAGCGTCCCGCGGTGTTGGCCCAGGCTCAGGCACGCCGCTTCGTTGACATCCGCGATGCGGCCATCCGCCTGTATCCAATACACGGCATCGGTTGCCGCCTCGATGCCGGTGCGCACCAATTGCAAGGCTTGGCTGCGTTCTGCCAGGCTTGTAAGCAGGCGGTTGAAGCCGCCGATGAGCTCGCCCACTTCGTCCTGCCTTGTGACAGGCAAATGCCGCATCGGCTGGTCCGACCCGGCCAGATCGGCCAGGGTGTGCACGGTGGCCAGCAGCGGTGCGAGATGGCGGCGTATCAAGACCCAGGTCAGGGTGCCCGCCAGCAGGGTTAACAGAAATGCGCTCCACAGGGTATTGCGAAGCAGGTCGTGGGCCGGGGCAAAGGCTTCTTCGGTGGGCAGGGTGGCCGTCAGTACCCAGCCCGCCACAGCAATGTGCTTGGCCGAGGCGAGTATTTCCACGCCCAGCGGATTGACGTAAACAGCCGACCCCTCGCCACCCTCAAGGTAACGGTCGAGCTGCGGAATGATGCCCGGGGCGGGCAGCGTTGTCATGATGCGGGTTTTGTCGGAGCTGGTGACGATCAAGCGGTCCTTTGACGCGACAAGCACATAGTCGCCGGTGTCGCCATGGCGTGTTGCGGAAATCCTGCTCAGAAAATTGGGCTGTGCGAGATTGGTTGCGCCGACCAGCGCGCCTATCGTATTGCCCCCGGCATCGCGAATGGGCACGGCCATGCCGAAGGTCGGTACCTTGAGCACCTTGCCGAGGACCGGCTGGCCGACTGCGCGCTTGCCTTCTTTTAGCGCCGCGACCATGAAATCTCTTGTCGCGTAATCGACGCCCAGCCGCGGCGCCTCCAGCGGCATGGCGGCGATCGAGATGCCATCGAGGCGGGTGGCGAAAACGCCAGCGTTGAAAAGTTTGGTAAAAATAGGGCGGCCTTGCAGGAGCTTCTGCAGGACTGTCGCATTGGCAAGCATGGCGGGGGTGATTTCTGCGGCAATGGTTTCAAGCGCGAGCAGACGGTCGCCCGTTTCCTGGTCGATTTCCTCGGCCAGCAGCGAAACCGTCGAGAACTGCTGCGTGCCCAATTGGCGCTGCAAATCTTCGCGCAGCACCGCGCTGGAATAGAGCGTCAGTGTCCATACGCTGGTCACCGAGACGATCATTGAAGCCAGGACCACCCGGGTCTGCAGGGATTGCCAGCGGATAAATTTCAACACGCCTTTTTCCCGGCTGGAGGACAGGATGCTCGCGGCAATGCAACAGACGGCGATGGCCGTGTTGAATGCCATGGGGATGTACTGCGCCGGACCGGACAGTTCCCGCACGCCGAACAGGTTGCCCGCCAGAGCAAGCAATCCTGCCAGCAGGGCAAGGATAGCGAGCAGTTGCGCGTTACGTACGCGACTTTCCGTGCCGCTGCGCATCAATTGCATGGCCACCCCGAGCAGCAACAGGCAGGCCGCCGTATTGGGTGCCATCCGGCTCGGGTAGGCCAAATTTGCCTTGAGCGCGGCGCCAAAGAGCAGCTGATCGATGGCGAAGGATGTGCCAAAGAGGAGTTCGCAGAGCTTGGCAAGAACGGCGCTGATCACCACAAGAATGGCCAGTTGTCCGGCTTTGGCCAGGGCGGCATGCGTGTTCATGGCATGCATGCGGACGGCTTCAAGGCCGAGCAGTGCCAGGCACACGGCCGTGGCCGGATTCATGGCAACACTCGAGCCGAGGCCCTGCTTGAGGGCGGCGATATCGAGGACCCATCCCAGCAAAGCCGACACCGCCAACAGGGTGGCGAGCAGGGCAAGGGCTGGTGAAAGAAGGGATGGCTTCATGAGGCGCGGCACCGTGCACTCAAGCGGCTGAAAACGGATGGCGTATGCGCTATCATTTTTTTCAGATGGCAAACGTGAGTGAAAACATGGCTACCCTCACCATCCGCATGCCCGACGATACGCACGAGCGGCTCAAGCACCTCGCCACGACGCGCAGCGTCAGCATGAACAAGCTGATCGAGGAGTTCTCCATAGCCGCATTGGCCGAGTTCGACGCCGAGGCGCGCTTTCGCATTCGCGCGGCGCGCGGCGACGCAAAACGCGGCCTGCGCTTGCTGGCAAAACTCGACCGGGCCGCGCAGCGGTAGCTCGACCGGAGCGGGCTCATCGCGGCGCTCAGCCCGCCTCGCGGTGGCGCTGGGCGATGGCGACAAAGTCGTCAAAGCCGGCGACAAAGGCATCGACCATGTCCGGGTCAAAATGTTTGGCGCGTCCGGCAATGATCATGGTGCGCGCCTCGGCGAAGGTCATCGGCGGCTTGTAGACGCGCGGTGAGATCAGCGCATCGAACACGTCGGCAATGGCCATCAGGCGCGCGGCAAACGGGATGGCCTCGCCGGCCAGGCCGTCCGGATAGCCGCTGCCGTCCCATTTTTCGTGGTGCCAGTGGGCGATTTGCTTGGCAATGGCCAGAAACGGCGGCGGCGTCTCGATGTCGCGCTCGGCCTGCGCGATGGCGTCACTGCCCAGTTTGGCGTGCGTTTGCATGATGATCCGTTCCTCGGGCGTGAGCGCTCCGGCCTTGCACAGGATGTGATCGGGAATGCCGACCTTGCCGATGTCGTGCAGCGGCGCCGAACGGGCCAGCAGATCAATGTAGTGCTGGTTCAGGGTGACGGCGAGCGACGCGTGCTGGCGCATGCCCTCGGCCAGGCGCTGCACAAAGGCCGCGGTGCGCAGGATATGGCTGCCGGTTTCCGGATCGCGCAATTCCGCAAGGTGGGCCAGCGCACGTATGCTGACCTGCTGGGTAAGGTCGTTTTCGGTCATGCGCCGCGTCACCTCCTGCTCAAGGGCGGCGTTCTGGTCGGCCATCCAGTCGCGCGCCAGCTTGGCCTCGAGCTGGGTGCGCACGCGCGCCAGCACCACCGTCGGCTGGATCGGCTTGGTGATGTAATCGGCCGCGCCCAGTTGCAGGCCGTGCTCTTCGTCGGTGGCGGCGGCCAGTGCGGTGAGGAAAATAACCGGAATATCGCGCGTGGCCGGGCTGGCCTGCAGTTTCGAGAGCACCGCGTAGCCATCCATGCCGGGCATCATCACGTCGAGCAGGATCAGGTCGGGCTTGGGCTGGCCGGCGGCGACACGCAGCCCGGCCTCGCCGGAGGAGGCGGCGAGCACGCGATAGAGCGGGCGCAGCAACTCGGCGAGGATGACGATATTCTCCGGCGCATCATCGACGAGCAGGATGGTTGCGGTGGCGCTCATGCGATCCCCCAAAAGTGATTTCAGGCGGTCAGTTTGGACCATCGGCTTCGCCGCCCGGAACCGCGCCCGGCCGGGCAACATGTGCCATAGTCTCCGGTTCCGCTGGCCTGTCCGCCCATCTGACGCCTTTACGGCGCCGGCAGTCTTGATTCAGGTCAAATATGTGGTTCGAGGATGGCGTATTAATGGCCTGGGCGGCGGTGTGCGCAAACAAGCCGCCGGGGCTCTTCGGCAGGATGCTGCGCTTGTGGTCCCGTTGCGAACACTTTGTCGAGTGAGGGCGTATGGAACTTACCTGGGATAAGCGTTTTGAAGTGGGCGACGATTTCATCGATGCCCAGCATCGCATGCTGGTTAACATCATTTCCAGGCTGGCCGGCTTGATCGAAAAAAAGGGCTCTGCGGAGGCGGTTGCCAGGGTCATGCATGAGATCAGGAAATATGCCGAGTTTCATTTCGCCAGCGAGGAGTGCTTCATGTTCGAAATCGGCTATCCCGGCCTGGCGCTGCATGAGGCGGTGCATTCAAAACTGCTGGGCGAACTGTCGGTCCGGATCGGCCGTGTGATCCACCACAAGGCCTCCGGCGAGGAGGTGCTGTCTTACCTGTATGCTTGGCTTGCCGGCCATGTCGAGCATGAGGACAGCAAATACATGGCCTATCTCAGGGCGCACAGGCAAAAATCATGAGGGGATCGGGCGAAGCGGGTTAATCTTCGCCCGCGTCGGCCCGCATTGGCGGCGCAGGCTTGCCGCGCAGGTGCGCTTCGCAGCCGGTGTCTCGATCTAAAACGGGGATTTGCGATGGAAATATTGCAGTTGGTGGGCTACATCAAGCCGGGCACCCGGTCTTTCGATGAGCCCGGCCTGCCGCTGGTGCGGCGCGGGTCGGTGTGCGGGCAAAAATGACCAATAAACTGCGCAACGTGCTGGCCGCCGGCCTGACCGTCATTCTTGGCGCGATGCTGCTCGCCACGATTTATTTCACGCTGTTCGATTTGCAGTGGATCGCGTTCCTGTGCGGCGTGCTGTTTGCCGCGGTGCTGGCGGTGGCCAGCCAGGCGTCGCGCGCGCAGTGGCTGATCGCGCGGCGCACCAAACAATGGTTGCGCACCAAGGAGGCGCTGTCCGAGGAGGTGACGCGGCGCCAGCGTCTGGCCGAAACGCTCAAGATGACCGAGGCACGCGCCGATTTCATCCACGACGCGCTGCCGGTGATGCTGCTGTTTGTCGACCGGATCGAGTACTGCCGCTATCACAACCGCGCCTTTGCCGGCTGGATCGGGCGTGACAAGAGCAAGATCCATAACCTGCTGCTGCACGACGTGCTGGCACCATCGGCCTACGAGGATGTGAAGTCGCGCAGCGACGCGGTGCTGGGCGGCATGGAGGCGCGCTTTGACGCGGCCTGGCGAAATGCACAGGGCGTGGAAATGCCGCTGAGTGTGGCCATGCTGCCGTTTCCGGGCGCGACCGAACACCCGTCCGGGTTTTACCTGCTGATCGCACAAAATACCGCGGCGCCGATCGAGGTGGCCGCGACCGCGGCCCCGGCGCACATCGGCGACCAGGTGCTAAGGTCGGGCCGGGGCGACGAACTGCTGTACCTTGAGTCGCTGACCGGGCAGATGCTCGGTTCGGCCGACCCGCGCGAGCAGCTGGTCACGGCCCTGCGCGAGGATCATTTCGTGCTGTTCGGCCAGACCATCCGCGCGCTGGGCGCTGCGGCGCCATACCCGCGCTGCTTTGAAATCCTGCTGCGCCTGCAGCAGGAAGAGGACAACATGGTGCCGCCGGGCGGTTTTATTCCGGTGGCCGAGCATTACGGCATGATGGGCGAGATCGACCGCTGGGTGGTGCGCAACGTCATGACCTGGGCGCTGGCACGGCGGCGCATTGCTGCGGACTGGCCGCTGCCGTTGTTTTGCGTGAACATGTCCTCGGCGACGCTGGCCGACCCGAATTTCTCGCTGTACGTCAAGGCCGAGCTGCTGCGGCAGAAATTTCCGGGCGGGAATATCAATTTTGAAATCACCGAGCCGGATTTGATCGGGCAGCGCGCGGCGGTGCAGGCCTTCATCGGCACGCTGCGCCCGCTGGGCTGCCGCTTCACGCTGGATGCCTTTGGCAGCACCAGGGTGTCGTTCGCGCCCTTGCAGGGCATGCAGTTTGACTTCATCAAGATCGACGGCAGTATCATCCAGGGGCTGCCCGGCAACCGCGCCGACGTCGCGCGGGTACGCGCCATTACGCTGACGGCGCGCAAGATGGGCGTGCTGACCATCGCCGAGTCGGTCGAGAGCGACGCCACGCTGAGCGCACTCGGGGAACTGGGCGTCGATTACGTGCAGGGCTTTGGCATCGGCAAACCCGGCCCGCTGGCCGACGTGTGCTGAAACGGGCGCTGGCTCGAATTCCCGCGTAAGCGGGAATCCCTGGGGTTGGGTTTCCCAGCTGCACGACGAACCCCATGGATTCCGGGTTCGCCTGCGGCGCCCCGGAATGATGAATTATTTACCGATACCGGAAGAAAACGCCGTCATTCCCGCGTAAGCGGGAATCCATGGGGTTCGTTAACAGGCTTATGCCAAAGCAACCCTGTGTCTACATTCTTGCCAGCAAGCGCAACGGCACCTTGTACATTGGGGTGACGTCGAACCTGGCCAATCGCGTTTGGGCGCACAAGCACAGCCTTGAAGCAGGTTTCACCAGGCAGCACGGCGTGAAAATACTCGTCCACGTCGAATCGCATGAAACGATGTACGACGCCATTGCCCGGGAAAAGACACTTAAGAAATGGCGGCGGGCGTGGAAGCTCGCGCTGATCGGCCGATGCAATCCGGAATGGCGGGATCTGTCATCCGAAATGTAGGCGACACGTGTCGTTGCACGACGAACCCCATGGATTCCGGGTTCGGCTGCGCCGCCCCGGAATGACGGATAAATTGCCCGCCCCGGAATGACGAATATCTTGCCGGCGCCGGAATGACGGGTACGGTGGATACATCTCGATTCCGGAATGAAAACGCCGTCATTCCCGCGTAAGCAGGAATCCATGGGGTTGGGTTTCCCAGCCGATCGACGAACCCCATGGATTCCGGGTTCGGCTACGCCGCCCCGGAATGACGGGTACGGTGGATACATCTCGATTCCGGACTGAAAACGCCGTCATTCCCGCGTAAGCGGGAATCCATGGGCTTGGGTTTTCCCAGCCGCACGACAAACCCCATGGGTTCCGGGGTCGGTTAGGCCGCAGCCGGTGGCAGGTAGAGCGTGACGGTCGTGCCGCGGCCAGGCTTGCTCTGGACCGTGATCGCACCCTCGTGCGTTTCCATGATGCCTTGCGCCACCGGCAGGCCCAGGCCGGCGCCCTGGCTCGGCGGCCTGGTGGTAAAGAACGGCTCGAACACGCGCGAGAGCGTGGCCATATCCATGCCCGGCCCGTCATCGACAATGCTGATGCGCACGCTCATCCCCGGATGCCTCCGGTACATCGCGGCAAGCTGCGGGTCGGTCGCGCCAAGGGCTTCATCGAGCATCACCGTATCCTGGCGAAGTTCAATGCGCACCGTCCCGCCACGCGCCGCCTGCATGGCGTTGGTGACGACATTGATGATCGCCTGCTGGATTTGCAGCGGGTCAGCCAGTACCTCGGGCAGCACCGCGGCCGGGTGCGCCAGGAGGACAACGCGCGCAGGCAGGGTGGCGCGCATCACCTGCAGCGCGCGTTCGACCAGCGGCCCGATGGCGAGGCGTTGTTTGCGCTCCGGCTGCTGGTGGGCGAACCACCCGATCGCCTCCACCAGGGTGCGCGCGCGCGTCGCCGACTTTTCAATCTCATGCAGGCTTATCAGCGCGTTCTGGTTGGACTGCGAATCCTCGATGGCGAGGTGGGTGTTGCCCAGAATGGTGGCCAGAATATTGTTGAAATTGTGCATAAACCCGGCGGCGAGGCTGCCGATGATCTGCCCCCTTTGCGTCTTGAGCAGTTGCGCCGCGGCGTTCTTTTGCGCGCTGATATCGCTGATGGTCAGGCGCGTCACCGGTGTGTCGTGTCCATTGGTCGCCGGCGCGGCCGAGGCCGCCAACAGCACCCAGAACCACTCGCCGGCAGCATTTTGCATGCGCAACTCGGTCGGTGGATGCTTGCCTTCCTGCTGCATTGTTTTACGCGCCAGCTGGAAGGTTGCCGCGTCGTCGGGAAGGACGAAACGACTGAACGGTTTGCCCAGCAACTGGGCGCGCGGCAGGCCCAACATGCCCGCGGCGCACAGGTTGGAATCGAGAATCCTGCCCTCTTCACTGAGCGTGCAATAGCCCACCGGGGCGAACTCATACAAATCGGCATAGCGCTCCCGGGCCGCCTCGATCTGCAACTGCGCATTGCGCAACTCGTCGTTTTGCAACTCCAGCTCGATCTGGTGCACCTGCAGATCGTGCAGCAGGGCGCCGGCGGCCTCGGGCGTGAGCGTGGCAAGCTCTGGCGGCACGCCGCCGCTTTTTTTCCGCATTGCCGCTTCACCGCGCGTGCGCAAATCATCGGCGGCGGATGCCGCTTTGTTTTGTGGCGCGCCCCCCGTCGGGTTTGCAGGTGTGTCGCGCGAAGTCATGGCTTTTTTGCCCGTTCGGTGGTGGCGATCGCATAGAGCTGCCCCCGGTCATCCAACAGCGCGGTGGCGGTGATCGAGACCTCCAGCAGCGCGCCGCTTTTATCCAGGCGCTGGGTACTATAGCTCTCGATGACTTCGGCGCGGCCCAGGCGTTCGAGCCTGGCCAGCGCCGCCGTCTGCAGCGGCTCGGGGATGCGCTCGCGCACGTTCATTCCCAGCGCCTCGGCTTCGCTCCAGCCGTAGAGCCGTGCCGCACCGGGGTTCCAGGCGAGTGTCTTGCCTTGCAGATCCTGCATGGTGATGGCGTCAGAGGCATCGCGCAGCACCACCGCAAGGCGCGCCAGTGCATTGGCCTCGAGCAGGTGAGCCTGCGTTATCGCCAATGCCTCGCGCAGCTCATTGCGCGCTGTTGTCAAATCGGTGATATCGAGGAATGAAATTACCGCGCCCTCTATCATGTTATCGAGCGTGCGATAAGGCTGGACGCGCATGGTGAAATTTCTTTGATCCATGGTCTGCACCGGTATTTCCCTTGCCACCAGCGTGTCGAGCACCGCCTGCACATCGGCAGCCAGGCTGGCGTAGCCGGGCAGGTTGGCGACAATGTGCGTTATCGGCCGGCCGACGTCGGACGGGATCAGGTTGATGATGCCGGCCACCGCCGGGGTGAAGCGCAGGATGTTCAGTTGATGGTCGACAAACACCGTGCCGATGCCGGTGCCGGCGAGGAGGTTGTTCATGTCGTTGTTGGCGCGCGACAGGTCGCTCACCTTGGCCTGCAGCTCGGCGTTGACGGTGGAGAGCTCCTCGTTCACCGACTGCAGTTCTTCCTTGGAGGTCTCGAGTTCCTCGTTGGTTGATTGCATCTCCTCGTTCACCGACTGCATTTCCTCGTTGGAAGATTTGAGCTCCTCGTTCGAACTCTCGAGCTCTTCCCGGGTGCTTTTCAGCTCGTCATCCCTGGCCCGCAATTCGGCTGTGAGCGTGCTGATGCGTGCGCTGACGGCCGGGGAACTGCTGCCGCGCGCAGCGCGGGCGGGGTCTTGCAGCGCCGCCGCTGCGGGCAAGGGCGCGGCGGCGATCGGTGCTTCTTCCAGTACAACCAGATACAGCGGTGAGCCGAGCGAGGCGCCCGGGCCGCTTGTGACCGGGCGCACGGCCAGGTTGACAAGGGTGTGGTGACCGTTGTCTTGACGCGCAGGCCGGGGCAAAGCGCGCTTTCCTTGTTTTTCACCGCCTTGTGCAGGCTGGTCGCAAGTGCGCTGCGCAGGCCCTCGCGCGCCATTTTCAGGATGTTGTTGAGGCCCGCCTCGCCTTCGGCCGGTTCAAGAAACATGCCGGTGCGCCCGTACAGGTAAAGGATGTCGCCCTGGCCGTTGACCAGCGCGCCGGCGGCGACCACCTGCGACAGCAGCGCCCGTTCGGTCATTTCGCGCAGCGACTCGCCGGACTCTTTGGCACGCCGGGCGCCTTCCAGGTGCCGCGGCCCGGTCGGCGCATCGGGCGCGCTGGGCGGCTCCGGCAATTGCGCGTGCGGGAAACGCCGCCTGCTTTGCGGGTCCGGCTTGCACTGGAAGAGTTTCGCTTTGTTATCGAGCACGCCAAACAACTGCTCAAACTCACCGACCCCCTCGGAGGTGCCAAGGAACAGGAAGCCATCGGTCTTGAGTGCGTAGTGAAACAGCGGGATGATCCTTTTTTGCAGTGCCGCGCCCATGTAGATGAGCAAATTGCGGCAGCTGATCAGGTCGACCCGGGAGAAGGGCGGATCCCTGGCGAGGTCCTGATTGGAGAACACCATCATGTCGCGTATGGCTTTTTGGATGCGGTAGCCGCTGCCCTGCTCTGCGGGGGTAAAAAAGCGCGCCAGGCGCTCGGGCGAGATATCGGCGGCGATGCTGGCCGGATAGACACCGGTGCGTGCCGTGGCAACGGCCGCGGCGTCGATGTCGGTGGCGAACATCTGCACGGTGTAGTGCGTTTTGAGCGTCTCCATGCGCTCGACCAGCAACATGGCCAGGGAGTAGGCCTCTTCGCCGGTGGAACAGCCGGGGACCCAGACGCGTATCGGCACGCCGGCGTGCTGGTTTTCAAAAAGTCGCGGAATGACGCGACTGGCGAGCACCTGAAAGGCCGCGGGGTCGCGAAAAAAACTGGTCACCCCGATCAGCATGTCGTGAAACAGCGCCTGCACTTCGTCCGGGGTTTGTTGCAGGTACCGGACGTAGCCCTCAATCGTGGCGATCTGGTGTTGCGCCATGCGCCGGTCAATGCGCCGGTGAATGGTGGCCGGTTTGTAGAGCGAAAAATCATGACCGGTCTCGGTGCGCACCAGGATGAATATTTTCTTCAGCGCGCTCTCGACTTTGGGAGGCGTGAGGATCTCGATCCTGGGCAGCTTGCCAAAGGCGTGGCTGACGTGGGCAATCAGTTGCGCCGCCATCTCGGCCGGCGGCAGTTCGTAATCGACCACGCCGGTGGCGATGGCGTTGCGCGGCATGCCGTCAAACGCGGCCGAGGCGGTGTTCTGCACCATCACCATGCCACCCGCGGCCTTGATCAGGCGCACGCCCTGCGTGCCGTCACTGCCGGTGCCCGAGAGCACAATGCCGATGGCCCGCTCGCGCTGGTCTTGCGCCAGCGAGCGAAAGAGAAAATCGATCGGCAGGCGCTGGCCGCGCGGCTGCACCGGTTCGAACAGCTGCAGCGTGCCGTTCAGGACGGCCATGTCGCGCCCCGGCGGAATGATGTAGGTGCAATTGGGCCGCACCACCATGCCGTCCTCGACCTCGAACACCTGCATGCGGGTGTAGTGGCGTATGAGCTCGGTGAGGATGCTCTTGTGGTCGGGCGCAAGATGCTGCACCAGGACAAAGGCCATGCCCGGATCGGCTTTCTGCGGCATGCCGGACAAAAACGCCTCAAACGCCTCCAGCCCGCCGGCCGAGGCACCGATGCCGACAATGGGAAAGCCGCCGCCGGCGCTGTGCGTCGGCGCCTGCTTGATCGTGCTGCCGGCCCTGACCGTGACGGGAAGCACGGCCGGCGCAGTTGCGCCCGGCGTGGTCTTGCCCGGTTTGCGGACTTTGGCCGACTTGCCGGCCGCGCCGGTCTTGGTGGCCTTGGGGGCCTTGGTGGCCTTGGCGGCCTTGGCGGCCTTGGTGATCTTGGTGATCTTGCGGTCGAATTGTTTTGCCATTTTTTAAACCCTGCCAAGCTGTCAGACAGCAGAATCGAAGCGAGGATTGCATTATGCGCGTTTGAATTTCGCTTGTCTCAAAAGCACAGATCTCGCCGCCTGCGCTCAGGCAAGGGTGTCACCGGCAGCTATCTGACGGTGCGACCGTTGCGCAGCGCCGGTCGGTGTGTGCCCGGAGGGGCGATGGCTGGAGAGCCGCTCTGGTATTGGCTTTGCGGCCGATTGCCGGTTTATTGCCCTTCGTTGAGGTGGCAGGCGGAAAAACGCAAGGGGGCGATTTCCCGCAGCGCCGGCTGTTCGGCCATGCAGCGCGGCATGGCGTGCGGACACCTGGGGTGGAAGTGGCAGCCCGGGGGCGGATCGAGGGGCGAGGGGATTTCGCCCTTGATCAGGGCGTAGTCCTTGTGGCGCAGGTCCAGGCGCGGCACTTCGGCCAGCAGGGCCCGGGTGTAGGGATGGTTGGCCTCGCGGTACAAGGCCTCGGTCGGCGCGGTCTCGACCACGCGGCCGAGGTACATGATGACCACCCGGTCGGACAGGTGGCGCACCACACCAAGGTCGTGGCTGATGAAAAGGTAGGTCAGCCCGAGGTCGTGGCGCAATTCCATGAACAGGTTGAGCACCTGCGCCTGTATCGACACGTCGAGCGCGGCGACGGCTTCATCGCAGACGAGGAACTCCGGTTTGACGGCGAGGGCACGGGCGATGCCGATGCGGCTGCGCTGGCCGCCGGAGAACTGGTGCGGGAAACGCCGCATCAGGCCCGGGTCCATGCCGACCTTGGCGAGCAGTCCGGCGACGTAGTCCTTTTTGTCCGCGGCGGCGACGAGGCCGTGCACTACCGGCGCCTCACCGACGATGTCCTCGACGCGCAGGCGCGGATTGAGCGAGGCGTAGGGGTCCTGGAAAATCATTTGTATGGCCAGTTGCACCGCGCGCTGTTCATCCGCCGGCATGGCAGCCACGGCCTTGCCGCGCCACAGGCGCTCGCCCTCATCCGGCGTGTGCAGGCCCACGGCAATGCGCCCGAGCGTGGACTTGCCGCAGCCGGACTCACCCACCAGGCCCACCACTTCACCGGCACGCACGGCAAGATCGACCTTGTCCACCGCGTGCACGACTTCTTCGCGCACGCCGGCACCGAGCAGATTGGCGAGTTTTTCCGCCGCGTCCAGGCGTTTGACAAAGCGTCGCGACACACCGCGTAGTTCAAGCAGAGGCGCGGTAGTCATGTCGAGTTCCTGCTACTGAAGTGTTCATAAATTGTGATTTGTCCAGACTGCCGACCAAACCACTCCCTCCCCCTTGACGGGGGAGGGTTGGGGGCGAGACGGGGGTTTCGCGGAGCATGCTCCGCGCCCGTCGAGCGGCGTCCCGGTGTAACGGGACGCGCGCCCTGCAAGGGAGGGTGAATGCATGCTCGATCGCATCTGCTTGCATTCCCCCTCTCCCTGTCCCTCTCCCGCAAGGGGAGAGGGGACGTACTGCTTGGAGTCGTATCAATCATGGAATTTTCCAACTCTCAGTCGACAACCCGATTAAGCTCTTCATCGTAGGGATGAAAACAGCGCAGCGTGCGGCCGTCGGCGCGCTGCTCCAGCGGCGGGTCGACGGTGCAAGCCGCGCTGGCACGGTCGCAGCGGGCGCGAAACGGGCAACCGGGTGCCAGTTCAAGCAGCGAGGGCGTCATGCCGGGAATCTGCTGCAGCGGGCGGCCGCGCACATTGCTGCTGGGCACCGACTGGATGAGGCCGCGGGTGTAGGGATGGGCCGGGCGCGACAGCACGGCGTCGACGCCGCCTTGCTCGACCAGCCTGCCGGCGTACATCACGCTCACCTCATCGGCGAGGCCGGCGATGACCGACAAGTCGTGGGTGATCCAGATGAGCGCGGTGCCCGATTCGCGGCAAAGCTTTTGCATTTCGTAGAGGATCTGGCCTTGTATGGTCACATCGAGCGCGGTGGTCGGCTCGTCGGCGATGATCAGGTCGGGCTTGTTCAGCAGGGCGATGGCGATGGCCACGCGCTGGCGCATGCCGCCGGAGAACTGGTGCGGGTAGGACTTGAGGCGTTCATCGGGCGAGGGGATGCCCACGCGCGAGAGCGCATCGCGTGCCTCGGCCAGCGCGGCGGCAGCGGACACGCGGCGGTGCGCCTGTATCGCCTCGACCATTTGCGTGTCGATGCGCAGCACCGGGTTGAGCGTCATCATCGGATCCTGGAAAATCATCGCCACACGATTGCCGCGCACCGCCTGCATTTCAGCCGGGGGCAGGGTGCGCAAGTCGATGCCCTTGAGCAGGATGCGCCCGGCGACGACGCGACCCGGCGGGTCGATGAGGCCCATGATGGAATAACCGGTCATGGACTTGCCCGAGCCCGATTCGCCCACCAGGCCCATGATCTTGCCGCGTTGCAGGCTGAAGCTGACGTCATCGACGGCCTTGAGCACGCCTTGCCGGGTGAAAAAGTGCGTGCGCAGGTTCTCGACGCGCAGGACGGCCGCAGTCATTTTTGCAGCCGCGGGTTGAGCACGTCGCGCAACTGGTCGGCCACGAGGTTGATGCTGACTATGGTCAGCAGCAGCGCAAGGCCGGGGAAAAAGCTGATCCAGTACTTGCCAGACAACAGGTAGGAAAAGCCGTTGGCAATGAGCAGGCCCAGCGACGGTTCGGTGATGGGCAGGCCCAGGCCGAGGAAGGACAGGGTGGCTTCGAGCGCGATGGCCGCGGCCACCTGCACCGTCGCCACCACGATCAGCGGCGGCAGGCAGTTGGGCAGCAGGTGGCGGAACACGATGCGCGCCGGCGACAGCGCGAGGCAGCTGGCCGCCTCGATGTACTCCTTGCGCCGCTCCACGAGGGCGGTGCCGCGCACGGTGCGGGCGTAGTAGGCCCATTGCACGGTGATGAGGGCGAGGATGATTTTGCCTATGCCCTGGCCGAGCACGGCGAGCAGGATCAAGGCGATGAGGATGGCCGGGAAGGACAGCTGGATGTCGACGATGCGCATGATGACGGCGTCGACCCTGCCGCCAAAATAGGCGGCGATGAGGCCCACGGCAAGGCCTATGCTCAGCGCCGCCAGCGTGGCGGACACACCGACCAGTATGGAAATGCGCAGGCCGTAGAAAATGCCAGAGAGCATGTCGCGGCCCTGGTCGTCGGTGCCAAGCCAGAATGTCATTTTGCCGTCGCCGGACTTCGCGCCCGGCGGCAGCCGGCTGTCGAGCACGTCAAGTTGCGACAAGTCGTAGGGATTTTGCGGCGAAATGACCGGTGCGAATAGCGCCACCAGCAGGATGACGATCAGCAGCGCCAGCCCGGCCAGCGCCAGCCGGCTGGCGGCAAAGTCGGCGCAAATGCGCTGCAGGGGTGTCTGGTCCGGCGTCATGGGTTCAGCCGCGGGCATCGGCAAGGCGCACGCGCGGGTCGAGCAGCGAATACACCAGGTCGATGACGAGGTTGATGAAAATGAACAGTATGACGATGACGCACAAGTAGGCGACGATCACCGGCCGGTCGAGCACGTTGATCGAATCGATGATCAGCTTGCCCATGCCCGGCCAGGCGAACACCGACTCGGTGACGATGGCAAAGGCGATGACCGAACCGAACTCAAGGCCGATGACCGTGACGATGGGAATCATGATGTTTTTCAGCACATGCACGCCGACGACGCGGCGCATCGACAAGCCCTTGGCGCGGGCGAACTTGACGTAGTCCTGTTGCAGCGCCTCGCGCGTGCCCGAGCGGGTGAGGCGGATGATCAGCGAGAGCTTGAACAAGGCCAGGTTGACCGCCGGCATGAGGAGGTGGGCGAGGCCGTCGAGGGTGAGAAAACTCACCGCCACGCCGAACAGTTCGCGCGTCTCGCCGCGGCCATTGGAGGGCAGCCAGCCGAGTTGCACGGCGAAGACCATGATCAGCATCAGGCCGACCCAGAAGGTGGGCAGGGAAAAGCCGAGGATGGAGCCGGTCATGATGAGTTTGCCCGGCCACGAATCCGGGCGCAGCCCGGCCCACAGTCCCAGCGGAATGCCCAGCAATACTGCGATCAGCATGGCCGATACGGCCAGCTCCATGGTCGCCGGCATGCGTTCGAGAATGAGTTGTATCGCCGGGATGTTGTAGACAAAGGATTTGCCAAGATCGCCGAGGGCCGCCTGCTTGAGGAAAACGAGGTATTGCTCCCACAGCGGCTTGTCCAGGCCCATGGCCGCGGTGACACGGATGATTTCGGCCTGGTCGGCCTGCGGGTTGATGAGGATGTCCACCGGATTGCCGATGGCGTAGACGCCGGCAAACACCAGCAGCGACATGGCGAACAGCACCAATACGCTTTGCAGCAGCCGGCGGATGATGGTGACGAGCATGCTTACCTAACAGGCAGTACTCATAATTGAAATGTCATTCCGAGGCCGCAGGCCGAGGAATCTGCTGCTGGTTTGTATCAAAAGCAGATTCCTCACTGCGTTCGGAATGACAAGGTCGGCGGGCGTCGCGATGAAGCGTTCTTTAGGGAAGCTCTGATTAAGTCCATAAATCGTCATTCCCGCGCAAGCGGGAATCCATTTTGACTCAATGAATCCACGCTTTAGGTCAAGGTGGATTCCCGCTTGCTCGGGAATGACAAGGTCGGCGGGCGTGGCGATGAAGCGTTCCTTAGCCAACGCTCACTGCGGCCGGAAGTGCTGGGCGAAGGTGTACTCGTCGGTGCGCGGGACGTAGGCGAGGCCTTTTTTCATCGCCCAGGTGGCGATCTGGTGGTGCACCGGCACCACGGCGTAGTCTTTCATGGCGATGCCCATGGCTTCGCGCGCCGCGGCTTCGCGCTTGGCCGGATCGACCGAAGCGAGCGCCTGTTCCACCAGCAGGTCCACCTTGGCGTTGCTGTAACGCCCCCAGTTCCAGGTGCCGTAGCCCTTGTCGGCGTTGACGCTGGCTACGAGGGTGCGCAGTGCGAGGTCGGCGCCGAAGGAGCCCCAGCCGAGCATGGCAAAACCGAAGTCGCCGTTGCGCGCCTTGGTGAAATAGGTGGCGGCCGGATGGGTCTCGACGCGCGATACGGCGATGCCCGCGCGCGCGAGCATTTGCGCGATCACCTGCGCCACCTGGTCGTCGTTGACGTAGCGGTTGTTGGGTGCGGCAAGGACGATGGAAAAACCGTCCGGGTAGCCGGCTGCGGCGAGCAGTTTTTTCGCCGCCTCGGGGTCGAAGGCGGCCGGCTTGATGCTGGCGTTGTGGCCGAACACCGGCGGGGCGACGAGGTTGCCCGCGGGCAGGGCAAAGCCCTCCATGGCGCGCTCAACGACGGCCTGGCGGTTGATGGCCATGGCAATGGCCTCGCGCACGCGCTGGTCCTTGAAGGGATTTTTCGCCAGCGGCTTGCCGGCCTTGTCGGTGACCCCGGGCGGGTTGTCGCGATACTGGTCAAGGTGGAAAAAAATCGTCCGCCAGGAGACCTTTTGCTCCAGCCGAAATGCGGCGTTGGACTTGATGCGCGCGGCGTCCGCGGTGGGGATCATCTCGATGGCATCGACGTCGCCCGAGAGCAGCGCTGCGGTGCGCGCCGGGTCGGCCGGCAGGATGCGCAGCGTGACCTTGTCCCAGGCCGGCTTGTCACCCCAATAGGCGTCGTTGCGCAGCAGTTCGACGCGGTCGCCGCGGCGGAATGCCGCCAGCTTGAACGGGCCGGTGCCGCTGGCGGCTTTGCCCGAGTTGAAGTCCTCGGTGGCGGCGCCGGCCGCGGCTTTTTTCGACACGATGTAAATCGAATTCAGGTCGTAGGGCAGCATGGCGTAAGGCGTGGCCGTCTTGAAGCGGATGGTATAGGGATCGACGATCTGCTTCGCAACAATGGGCCGGACGAAATTGGCGAACTGGCCGCCCTTGTTGCCCAGTTCCACGGCGCGGTCGAGGGAAAAGGCCACGTCCTCGGCGGTGAAATCCGAACCGTCGTGGAACTTCACGCCGCGGCGCAGCTTGAATTCCCAGGTGGTGCCGTCCACGGCGCGCCACGAGGTGGCGAGGCCGGGGACGAGGCGGGTGTCGGCGTCCACATGTGTCAGCGCGTCAAAAACATGCCAGGCCACCGCGTTGTTGGGCGCGATATTGGTCTGGTGCGGGTCGATGGAGGTGACATCGGCGCCCATGCCGATGCGCAGGTCGGCGGCGTGCGCCGTGACGGCAAGTGCGCAGGCGAGGAGGAGGGTGGCGAAGTGCGTTGCGGGAGAGTGGAGTTTTAGAGGCATGGTCGAAGTGTAAATCAATCCTTCCAATTCCACGGTCATTGCGAGGAGGCGAAGCCGACGCGGCAATCTTGTCTTCCAATTCCACGGTCATTGCGAGGAGGCGAAGCCGACGCGGCAATCTTGTGGCAATGGGACTGAAGTCACAAGGAAGACAAGATTGCTTCGCTGCGCTCGCAATGACATTACTTCGTCGACGAGATTGCTTCGCTACGCTCGCAATGACAGGTATTCTCGCTGCGCTCGCAATGACGGTACTTCGTTACTTCGTTTTGGTGGGACTCGTGGCCGCGCCTTCACTGTCCAGGTTCGGCTTGTCTGCCGCTCGTCTCCACCCAGTCCTGCCACATGGCGCGGAAAGCCTCTTCCATGGTGCGGGCGAATTTTGCGTAGTCCTGCAGCGGCGAGGCGGCGAAACGCGGCCGCAGGGTGTGGCGCAGTGCGGCGAGGCGTGCCGTATCCCGCGCCAGGGTGGCGGCGATGGCGACGTAGCTGTCTTCGTCCGTGGCGACCAGTTCGGGCAGGTCCAGGCTGGCGAGCAGGGACAGGGTCTGGCGTCCGGCGATCATTTCCTGTTCCAGGGTCACCACCGGCACACCCATCCACAGCGATTCGAGGCTGGTCATGCCGCCGCAAAACGGAAACGGGTCGAGCGCGATGTCGATGTCGTGATAGGCCTGCGGCGCCGTTTCCACCGGCATGAAGCCGCGCAGCTCCAGCCGGTTGCGCGGCAGGCCGGCGCGTTCGGCGATTTGCATAAAACGCGCGCGGTTGGGCGCATCGTCAAGGGCCGATGCCTGCAACAGCAGTCGTGAATCGGGCACCGCGGCCAGCACCCGGCCCCACAGACGCAGCACGCGCTCGTTCAGCTTGGACAGGTTGTTAAAGCAACCGAAGGTGATGTAGCCCTTGCCGGCGGCCGGCAGTTCATTGACCGGCGGCATGAACTCCGAGGGCTGGTAGCAAAAGCGCGAGTCGGGAAAGCGCAGCAGTATTTCGCTGTAATAGCTTTCCTGCCCCTGCGGCGAGGACTCGTAGTCGGAAATGAAGTAATCCATGGTGGCAAGGCCGGTGGTATTGAAATAGCCCAGCCAGCTCACCTGCAGCGGCGCGGCGCGCCGCGCAAACACCAGCAGGCGGTTGTGAATGGTGTGGCCGGCGAGGTCTACGAGGATGTCTATGCCGTCGGCGCGTATCAAATCGTAGAGCGCCTCGTCGGACAAGGCGGCGACGTCGTGCCATTGCGCCGCCAGCGGCATCAGCCGCGCGGTGACCTGGTCCTTGCCGGGAAAGTTGTAGTAACAGACCGCCTCAATCTGCTGACGGTCAAAGGCGGCGAGGATGGGCGCAAAAATGTAACTCACCGGATGGCGGCGCAGGTCGGGAGAAATAAAGCCCACGCGCAGCGGCCGCTCCGGGTCCCGGGTGTTGGCAAAATCGACTGCCTGCGGATAAAGCGGCGTCGCCACCTTCTGCGCCCAGGCGAGGTGCTCGTCAAACACCTGTTGCGGCGTCGCCTTTGCATCGTAGTTGAGATTGGCAAGCACGCTGGTCAGTGCGTCCGGGTAGTCGGGGGCGATCTGGTAGAGGGTGCGGTAATGCGCGATGGCCTCTTCCGTTCGGCCAAGCTGGTTGTAGCAGTTGGCGAGGTTGTTGTGCGCCTTGGCCGATTCGGGCCGCAATGAGTGCGCGCCCTGGTCGAGGGCCAGTGCTTCCGCGTAATGGCCTGCTGCCTCGCTCCAGCGCCGCAGTTCTTGCAGCGCCCAGGCAAGGGCGACACGTGCTTCGAACGGGTCGGGCGACGATTGCCAGTTTTTTTCGAGCAGCCGGATGGCCTCGGCCAGCAAGACCGTTTCATTGCCGGTGCGCAGGCCGGCTTCACCGAGCAGGGCGTTGGCATAGTCGTGGTTGCGGCCGGGCAGGCCGGCCGGAAGGGCGCGAAAAGCGTCCACCGCTTCGGCGTAGCGGTGCAGTTGCGCCAGCGTCTTGGCCTGGTTGTAGCGCGCCGCCGGGTAGTCGGGCTTGAGCCGGAAGGCCTCGGCAAATGCGCTGCAGGCCTCGGCGGTGCGCCCCAGCGCCAGCAGCACATTGCCGCGGTTGAAGTGATAGAGCGCGACCGTCCGGTCGATGGCGATGGCGCGCTCGATTTGCGGCAAGGCCTTGGCGTGCTCGCCGCGCTGGTGGCTGATCAGCCCGAGCAGGTGTATCGCCTCGCTGCAGCGCGGGTCGGAAAACAGCAGCGCGCGATAGTCTTCCTCAGCCCGGTCCAGCAGTCCTATTTCGTGCAATGCGATGGCGGTGGCGAGCGCTTCTTTACTGGCCGGGGCAATGTGGCGCGCCGGCAGTCCGATCAGTTTGCGCAGTACGGCGAACAGGGCTCAGCCTTTCCTCGTTTTCGGCGCAACGGCCTGCATCAACTGCGTGAAAATCCGCGGATTGCCGCAGACCACGCGCCCGCTCTCAAGATAGCCTTCGTTGCCTTCGAAATCGGCGATCAACCCGCCTGCCTCCAGGATGAGCAGGGCGCCTGCGGCCATGTCCCAGGGAGCGAGGCCCATTTCCCAGAAGCCGTCGAGGCGGCCGCCGGCGACGTAGGCGAGGTCAAGCGCAGCCGAACCGGCGCGGCGCACGCCGGCCGATTTCTGGATCACGCTTTTGTGCATTTCCATGTATTCGTCGAGGTGGGCGAGGTCGCGAAACGGGAAGCCGGTGCCGATCAGGCCGTCCTTCAATTGCGTGCGCTTGGACACGCGGATGCGCCGGTCGTTCAGATACGCACCGTGGCCGCGGCTGGCGGTGAACAATTCATTGCGCGTCGGGTCGTAGACCACGCCGTGGGTGAGCACGCCTTTGTGCGCAAGGGCGATGGAAATCGAATACTGCGGGAAACCGTGGATGAAATTGGTGGTGCCGTCCAGCGGATCGATGATCCAGACGTATTCGGAGTCGCCGGATGCGCCCGACTCCTCTGCTAGAATCGCGTGCTTGGGATACGCCTCGAGCAGGGTCTTGATGACCGCTTCCTCGGCCGCCTTGTCCACCTCGGTGACAAAATCGTTATGGCGTTTTTTCACCACGGTGAGGCCTTCGACGTCGCGAGAAGCCCGGTTGATGATGTTGCCGGCGCGGCGGGCCGCTTTCACGGCGATGGTGAGCATGGGTAGCATGATTGAGAGCGGGGAGTGCGCGTGGTGAGAAGCTTCGATTCTAGCAGGGTGGGGGTGCCAACCGGCCTCCAATATCGGTTTTGCCGCCGCATTGTGCGGCGCGTATTTGGCATCGCCCTTGGCTGATCCGGCCGACTTGTTGCAAAAGGTGAGCGTCGTGCTGGTGCGCACCACGCACCCGGGCAATATCGGCGCGACGGCGCGCGCCATGAAGACCATGGGCCTGGCCCGCCTGGTGCTGGTCGAGCCGCGTTATTTTCCCGATGCCCAGGCCACCGCGATGGCCAGCGGCGCCGACGATGTGCTGGCCGCTGCGCGCGTCTGTGCCAGTCTTGACGAGGCGTTGAATGACACGCGTTTTGCCGTGGCGATGACGGCGCGCGTACGCGAGCTGGCCTACGAGCCGGTGAATATTCGGGTTGCGGCGGCGCATGTACTGGCAGAAGCGGGCGCCAGCGAGGTGGCGCTGGTGTTTGGCACCGAAATGTCGGGGCTGTCGAACGACGAGGTGCTCAAATGCCAGCTCGCGGCGATGATTCCGGCGGTAAAGGGCTATTCATCGCTCAATCTCGCGGCGGCGGTGCAGTTGATGGCCTACGAGCTGCGCATGGGCCTGCTTGGCGGTGTGGTCGGCGTGCCGCCGCTGCAGGAGCCGGCGCAGCTTGGCGATATCGAGCGTTTTTACGAGCATTTGCAACGCAACCTCATAGACAGCGGTTTTCTTGACCCGGCTTTCCCGAAAAAGCTGATGGAGCGCATGCGCCGGCTGTTTGGCCGGGCGCGGCTGGAAAAGGAAGAGGTCAACATCCTGCGCGGCATCCTGACCGAATGGGATAAGCGCATGGCTGAACGGCGGGTTGGCAAGCGGGCGGATAAAGTTGACTAAATCACTCGGAAATTTGTACCATCATTGTCGGCGCAGCGTTTTTTGTCATTGCGAGGAGGCGAAGCCGACGCGGCAATCTGGTGGCATTGCGACGGCAGTCACTAGTACGATGAGATTGCTTCGCTGCGCTCGCAATGACGGCTGGCATAGGTGGAGCGGTAGAGCGGTAGAGCGGAAAATGCCTCATTTTGATACTATAAAGTACATTAACTAATTAATATAATTAACTGAAATATATATGTTTTCAAGAATCCGCGAAGATATCGCCTCGGTCTTTGAGCGCGATCCGGCTGCCCGCTCGGTGCTGGAGGTCTTGACCTGCTACCCGGGCTTTCATGCCTTGCAGCTGCATCGTTTTTCGCATTGGCTGTGGGGCGCCGGCCTGCGCCTGCCGGCGCGCTTTTGCTCGCATATGGGACGCTGGCTGACCGGCATCGAAATCCACCCGGGCGCGACCATAGGGCGACGGGTGTTCATCGACCACGGCATGGGCGTGGTGATCGGTGAAACCGCCGTAATTGGTGAAGATTGCACTCTTTATCATGGTGTTACCCTGGGGGGGACGTCCTGGAACAAGGGCAAACGCCATCCCACGCTGGGCAAGGGTGTGGTGATAGGCGCCGGTGCCAAGGTGCTGGGCCCCATCCTGGTGGGTGACGGCGCGAAAATCGGCTCCAATGCGGTGGTGGTGAGGGATGTGCCGGCGGCGGCAACTGCGGTGGGCATCCCGGCGCGCATCATCCTTGACGAGGCGGACAAGTCGCGCGAGGAAAAGGCCGCCAAACTCGGATTCTCGGCCTATGCCGTAACCGCGCGCACCGAGGACGACCCGATGTCCAAGGCCCTCGAGGGCCTGCTTGATCACTCGCTTGATATAGACCGGAAACTCGAAGTCATCCGCATTGAACTGGAGGCCTTGCGCGGTCTAAACCTTCAGGCCGAGGATCGCGCCGTGGTCGAGCGTTTTGACCCGGCGCCCCTGCGCAAGGTGGTCGACAAATAATCCCAAGTAGTAGTTGACTGCAACAGTCGGGATTAGGTATAGTCGACAAATCTAGTCGGGATTAAAAAGGTCACCAGATGCGCCTCACCACCAAAGGACGTTTTGCCGTAACCGCGATGCTCGATCTCGCCCTCAATGACCGCGGGGCGCCGATCACCTTGTCCGGTATCAGCAAGCGCCAGAGCATTTCACTGTCTTATCTTGAGCAGCTGTTCGGCAAACTGCGCCGGCACACCCTGGTCGAGAGTGTGCGCGGTCCCGGCGGCGGCTATTGCCTCGCCCGCACGCCCGAGGAGCTATCGGTCGCCGACATCATCCGCGCCGTCGACGAACCGCTGGACGCGACACAGTGCGGCGGTAAGGAAAACTGCCAGGAAGGCGAGACGCGCTGCATGACCCACGAACTGTGGTCGCGTCTCAACACCAAGATGTACGAATACCTCAGTTCGGTGAAGCTGTCCGACCTGGTGGCCGAGCAAAAAGCGCTGGGCCGCGCCGCCGACCCGAAAATCACCGTGCTGCAGGACAGGCGCGCCCGCCCGGCCGTCGTGCCGGCCTGATTTTGCCAATGCGGTTCCCGGACGCCATCACACCCGATCAGATGAAACAGGAGTTCTGAGTTGAAGTTTCCCATTTACCTCGATTATTCGGCGACCACGCCGGTCGATCCGCGTGTCGCGGCGAAAATGATTCCCTTCCTTACCGAGAACTTCGGCAACCCGGCCAGCCGCTCGCATTCCTACGGCTGGACCGCCGAGCATGCGGTGGAGGAGGCGCGCGAGGATGTCGCGGCACTGCTCAACGCCGATCCCAAGGAAATCATCTGGACCTCGGGCGCCACCGAAGGCAACAACCTCGCCATCAAGGGCGCGGCGCATTTTTACAAGGGCAAGGGCAAGCACATCATCACCGTCAAGACCGAGCACAAGGCGACGCTCGACACGGTGCGTGAACTCGAGCGCGAGGGCTATGAGGCGACCTACCTGCAACCGGAGCCCAACGGCCTGCTGGACCTCGCAAAATTCAAGGCGGCGATCCGCCCGGACACCATTGTCGTTTCGGTGATGATGGTCAACAACGAAATCGGCGTCATCCAGCCGGTCGAAGAGATCGGCGAGATCTGCCGCGAAAAAGGCATCATTTTCCATTGCGACGCCGTGCAGGCGGCCGGCAAGATCGTCATCGACACGCAAAAACTCAAGGTCGACCTGATGACCGTGACCGCGCACAAGGTCTACGGCCCCAAGGGCATAGGCGCGCTGTATGTGCGGCGCAAGCCGCGCGTGCGCATCGAGGCGCAAATCCACGGCGGTGGACACGAGCGCGGCCTGCGCTCGGGCACGCTGCCGACGCACCAGATCGTCGGCATGGGCGAGGCCTTCCGCATCGCCAAGGCCGAGATGGGCGCAGAGAACGAGCGCATCCGCCGCCTGCGTGACCGGCTCAAGGACGGCTTCGCCGACATGGAAGAGGTCTATATCAACGGCGACATGGAACAGCGCATCCCGCACAACCTCAACATCAGCTTTAATTTTGTCGAGGGCGAGTCGCTGATCATGGCGATCAAGGACGTGGCGGTTTCCTCCGGCTCGGCCTGCACCTCGGCCAGCCTGGAACCCTCTTACGTGCTGCGCGCCCTGGGGCGCTCGGACGAGCTGGCGCACAGCTCCATCCGCTTTACCATCGGGCGTTTCACCACCGAGGAAGAGATCGACTACACCATAGAACTGCTGCGCAACAAGATCGGCAAACTGCGCGAATTGTCGCCGCTGTGGGAGATGTTCAAGGAAGGCGTCGACCTGAATTCAGTCCAGTGGGCGGCACACTGATGGAATTGCGAGAAATTCCCAAATCTGACTCGGGGGATATACAAGGGGGCATCGCCCCCTTGTTCCTCAACGACAAGGACGGCGTCGACCTCAATTCGGTGCAGTGGGCGGCACACTAACAACAAGCGAACCTGGAGAAACAACATGGCTTACAGCGACAAAGTACTCGATCATTATGAAAACCCGCGCAACGTCGGTTCGTTCGACAAGAACGACGAGCACGTCGGCACCGGCATGGTCGGCGCGCCGGCCTGCGGCGACGTGATGAAGCTGCAGATCAAGGTCAACGACCAGGGCATCATCGAGGACGCGCGTTTCAAGACTTACGGCTGCGGTTCGGCCATCGCCTCCTCGTCGCTGGTGACCGAGTGGGTCAAGGGCAAGTCGATCGACGAGGCCGCGACCATCAAGAACACGCAGATCGCCGAGGAACTGGCGCTGCCGCCGGTAAAAATCCACTGCTCCATCCTCGCCGAGGACGCCATCAAGGCGGCGGTCGAGGACTACCGCGCCAAGCACGGCATCAAAGCGGCTGCGCAAAAAGCCGCCTGACACGCACGGAAAGCACCAATGGCCATCACGCTGACTGAAAAAGCCGCCACCCACGTCTCGAATTTCCTTGCCAAACGGGGCAAGGGCATTGCGCTGCGCCTGGGTGTGCGCACCACCGGCTGCTCGGGCCTTGCCTACAAGCTCGAATACGCCGACGCCATCAATCCGGAAGACCTGGCGTTCGAGAGCTTCGGCGTCAAGGTCGTGGTCGATCCGAAAAGCCTGCCTTACATCGACGGCACCGAGCTCGATTTTGCGCGCGAGGGGCTCAACGAGGGCTTCAAGTTCAACAATCCCAACGTCAAGGACGCCTGCGGTTGCGGTGAGTCTTTTAACGTATGATTTAAGGGAAGCTCTAAGAATTGTCATTCCGAGGCCGCAGGCCGAGGAATCTGCTTCTTGCCCCCGATGAAAAGCAGATTCCTCGCTTCACTCGGAATGACAGAATTCGGATTTTTCAAAATACCCTTGAGTCTGCCCTCACCCCCGCACGGGCGGGAGTGATCGCGGGAAGAAGGGGGCCTCCGGCCCCTTTTTGCTTATTACATGAACCTCGACATCAAGCAGAATCACTTCACCCTGTTCGGCCTGCCCGAGGGCTTTCGGCTGCCCCTTGAGGAACTCGATCGCGCCTATCGGAAACTCGCCGCCGAAGTCCATCCGGACCGCTTCACCCATGCGCCGGAAAACGAGCGGCGCTTGTCGATGCAGTGGGCGATGCACGTGAACGAGGCCTACCAGACGCTGAAAAAGCCGCTCAAGCGCGCCGGCTACCTGTTGTCGCTGCACGGCATAGACCCGGCGATCGAGACCAACACCAGCATGCCGCACGATTTTTTAGTCGAGCAGATGGAATGGCGCGAGTCGCTGGAAGAGGCCAATGAGGGGCATGATGCGGCGGCGCTGGCCGGACTGGAAACGAAGCTGCATACCCAGATGCAGGCCTTGTACGCTGTGGCCGAAGGCCAGCTCGATGCGCAGCACGACTACCCCGCGGCGGCGGGCACGTTTCGCAAGCTGATGTTCCTCGACAAACTGGGCGAGGAAATCCACTACGCCATAACCGAACTGGACGACTGATGGCCTTATTGCAGATTTCCGAGCCCGGTGAGGCGCCCGAGCCGCACCAGCAGCGCCTGGCCATTGGCATTGACCTTGGCACCACCAATTCACTGGTCGCCGCGGTGCGTAACAGCATTGCCGTGGTGCTCGAAGACGGCGAGGGGCGCGCCTTGCTGCCCTCGGTAGTGCGCTACCTGCCAGACGGGACGGTGGAAGTGGGGCAGGCCGCACAGGCGATGCAGGCGAAGGACCCGAAAAACACCATCGCTTCGGCCAAGCGTTTCATGGGCCGTGGTCTCAAGGACGCCCACGCCGAAAACACCTCCTACGATTTCATCGATGCGCCGGGCATGCTGCAGCTGCGTACCGTCGCCGGCCCGAAAAGCCCGGTCGAGGTCGCCGCCCAGATTCTCAAGGTGTTGCGCCAACGCGCCGAACTATCCCTGTTCGGCGCCGGTGGCGGCGAATTGCACGGCGCGGTGGTGACGGTGCCGGCGTATTTTGACGACGCCCAGCGCCAGGCCACCAAGGACGCGGCACGCATCGCCGGCATCAATGTGCTGCGCCTGCTCAATGAACCGACCGCTGCGGCCATTGCCTACGGCCTGGATAACGCCGCCGAGGGTATTTACGCGGTGTACGACCTTGGTGGCGGCACCTTCGACCTGTCTATCCTGAAGCTGACCAAGGGCGTGTTCGAGGTGATGTCCACCAGCGGCGATGCCGCCTTGGGTGGCGATGACTTTGACCACCGGCTGATGTGCTGGGTGGTCGACCAGGCGCGCCTCGCGCCGCTCTCGGCCATGGACATGCGCCTGCTGCTCGGTAAGTCCCGCGCCGCCAAGGAGCAACTTACGACGCAGGAAGCCGTGCAGATTTCAGCCAAGCTCGCCAGCGGCGAAATCGTCAACGTCAAACTGACGCGCCAGGTATTCCAGGACATGACCCAGCACCTGGTCGCCAAGACGCTTAGCCCGACCAAAAAAGCCCTGCGCGACGCCGCGCTGAAGATCGAGGACGTGAAGGGCGTGGTGATGGTTGGCGGCGCGACGCGCATGCCGCATGTGCAGGCGGCGGTGGGCGAATTCTTTCGCCAGGCGCCGCTCAACAACCTCGACCCGGACAAGGTGGTGGCCCTCGGCGCGGCCATACAGGCCAATGCGCTCGCCGGCAACCGCGCCGCGGGCGATGACTGGCTGCTGCTCGATGTCATCCCGCTGTCGCTGGGGCTGGAAATGATGGGTGGCCTGGCGGAAAAAATCATTCTGCGCAACTCGACCATCCCGGTGGCGCGGGCGCAGGAATTCACCACCTTCAAGGACGGCCAGACGGCGCTGGCGGTGCACGTGGTGCAGGGCGAGCGTGAACTGGTGTCCGATTGCCGCTCGCTGGCGCGTTTTGAGTTGCGCGGCATTCCGCCCATGGCCGCCGGCGCGGCGCGCATCCGCGTCAGTTTTCAGGTCGACGCCGACGGGCTGCTGGCGGTATCTGCGCGCGAAACGGGGAGCGGTGTCGAGGCATCGGTGGTGGTCAAGCCCTCATACGGGCTCGCGGAAGAAGACATTACGCGCATGTTGCGCGACTCGTTCGATCACGCCAAGGATGATGTGTTCACGCGCGCCCTGCGCGAGCAGCAGGTCGAGGGACAGCGCCTGCTTGACGCCACCCAGTCGGCGCTGGCCGGGGACAGCGGGCTGCTCTCGGCGGAGGAATCGAATGCCATCAACACCGAGGTGAGGGAACTGGAACAGGTCCTGACCCTCAGCGACCATCGCCGCATCAAGGGCCAGATCGACCGCCTCAGCCACGCGACGGCCGAATTCGCCGCGCGCCGCATGAACCGCTCGGTCAAGAACGCCTTGGCCGGCAAACGTATTGAAAGTGTCTGACCATGCCGCAAATCATCGTCCTGCCGAATAAAGACCTTTGCCCCGAGGGGGCCGTCTTTGAGGCGAAGGCTGGTATGTCGATTTGCGACAACCTGCTGGCCCACGACATCGAAATCGAGCACGCCTGCGAAAAATCCTGCGCCTGCACCACCTGCCACGTCATCGTGCGCGAGGGGTTTGACGCGCTGGCGCCCTCGGAGGAAGAGGAGGACGACCTGCTCGACAAGGCCTGGGGCCTGGAACCGCAGTCACGCCTGTCCTGCCAGGCCCTGGTCACTGACAAGGACCTGACCCTGGAAATCCCGCGCTACACCATCAATCATGCCAAGGAGGAGCATTAGCATGAAGTGGACAGACACCCTGGAAATCGCCATTCAACTGGCGGAAAAACATCCCGACATCGACCCGCTCAAACTGCGCTTCACCGACTTGCACAAGTGGGTGATGGAACTCGAGGAGTTCGACGACGCGCCGGACAAGTCCGGGGAAAAAATCCTTGAGGCCATACAGATGGCATGGATTTCCGAAGTCGAATAGCTGAAAACGCCCGTCTGGCAAGGGTTTCCAGCCATCTTGTGAATTCTGTCATTCCCGCGAAAACGAGACTCGCAAAGCGAGGCGAAGTTTCGAGGAACGGCCAAGCGGGAATCCAGTGACTTTAGTCTGCCCCTACGGCTATTGCGCAGCTAAATTTGTCCTATAATCCGTGAATCGGAGGCAGACCATGACAGAGAATGTTGAAAACCTGATCCTCGAACACCTGCGCGCAATTCGCAACGACGTCAAAGAATTCCGGGAAGAGACAAAGGAAGAGTTTGCCGCCATGAAGCAGCGCATCAACTCAATCGAGCGCAGCAATGCGGGCTTGCATGAGGATACCGCGGCGATACAGACGCGGCTTGACCGGTTGGATGGGCGAATAGATCGTGTCGAGAAGCGCTTGGAGCTATCCAGCGTCTAATGCGCCGCCACACAATAAAAACCGGGGATATCCCGGTTTTTTTGTTTTAGGTCCGGCATACGTCGCGAAATTTGGTTTGCACTGATACCGCCGCCCGGGATGTTCGGCTATATTCTGCGCATGACCGCCCCCCGACTGGAACTCTCGCACATCACCAAGCGCTATCCAGCGGCGGTGGCCAACAGCGACGTGTCCCTGCTGGTTCAACCGGGCGAGACCCACGCCGTGTTGGGCGAGAACGGCGCCGGCAAGTCGACGCTGATGAAAATCATCCACGGTTCGGTGCAGCCGGATGCCGGCGAAATGCGTTTCAACGGCCAAGCGGTGCGGGTGCGCAATCCGCAGGAGTCGCGCGCCCTTGGCATCAGCATGGTGTTCCAGCATTTCAGCCTGTTCGATACCCTGACCGTGGCCGAAAACGTCTGGCTGGGCCTGGACAAGAGCATGTCGCTCGCTACGGTGACAGAGGGCATTGTCGCCAAGGCCGGCGCCTATGGCCTGGATGTCGACCCAAAGCGGCCGATCTTCACCCTTAGCGTCGGCGAAATGCAACGGGTGGAGATCATCCGCGCGCTGCTGACCAACCCGCAACTGCTGATCCTCGATGAGCCGACCTCTGTGCTGACGCCGCAGGCGGTGGTAAAACTCTTCGCCGTTCTCAAACGCCTGGCCGCCGAAGGCTGCAGCATCCTGTACATCAGCCACAAGTTGCACGAGATCCGCGAGTTGTGCGACGCCTGCACCGTGCTGCGCGGCGGCAAGGTGGTGGGCCATTGCGATCCGCGCGCAGAGAGCAACGCCTCGCTCAGCCGCATGATGATAGGTTCGGAACCGCAGGCGCCGTCGCCGCGCAAGCCGCCCGCGCTGATTGGCGGCGCTCCGGCGTTGCGTGTCAACGCACTTGACCTCGCGCGTGAGGACCAGTTCGGCGTCGACCTTGAAGGCATTTCGCTGCAAGTGCGCGCCGGCGAGATCGTCGGCATCGCCGGCGTGTCGGGCAACGGCCAGCGCGAATTGCTTTACGTGCTCTCGGGCGAGGATCGGCGCGCCGTTGCAAATTCAATTGAGTTGTTCGGCGAACCGGCGGCCAAAATGGGCCCGGGCCGCCGGCGCAAGCTGGGATTGCACTTTGTGCCCGAGGAACGCCTCGGCCGTGGCGCGGTTCCGCCCCTGAGTCTGGCGCGCAACCTGTTGCTGACGCGCAAGGAAGCATTGGGGCGCGGCGGCTGGATTCGCACCGGCGCGTTGCGCGAGCATGCGGCGGCGCTGATCGCCGGCTTCCAGGTCAAGGCCGGCGGCCCGGATGCGGTGGCGCAATCGCTGTCGGGCGGCAACCTGCAAAAATTCATCGTCGGCCGTGAGATCGGCGCCGGACCACGCCTGCTGATCGTGTCGCAGCCCACCTGGGGCGTCGACGTGGGCGCGGCGGCGCAAATACGCGCGCAAATCCTCGCGCTGCGCGACGCCGGCTGCGCCGTGCTGGTGGTGAGCGAGGAACTGGACGAGTTGCTCGAAATGAGCGACCGCTTGTACGTCATTGACAAGGGGCGGCTGTCGCCGTCGGTGGATCGTACTGTGGCGACGGTGGAACAACTGGGTGAATGGATGAGCGGCCTGTGGCCGGCGGCATCATCTCCTTCGCCAGAAGGTGCGGCACATGCTTAGAACACTTTTCAACGAGGCATGTCATTCCGAGGCCGCAGGCCGAGGAATCTGCTTGCAGTTTGCGTCAATAGCAGATTCCTCGCTACGCTCGGAATGACATTGATAGATATTTTTATATTTAATCCGAGACTCAGACTGGAAGCGCGTCCCGAACCTTCGCGTTTCTGGAGCTATGCATCACCACTGCTCGCCCTGCTGATCACCGTGCTGATAGGCGTGGCCTTGTTCAGCGCCCTGGGCAAGGATCCGCTGCGCGGCCTGCAGGTGTTTTTCTGGGAACCCATCAAGTCCGGTTACGCCATTGGCGAGTTGATGGTCAAGGCGACGCCGCTGTTGCTGATCGCGCTGGGCCTGGCGGTGTGCTTTCGCTCCAATGTCTGGAACATCGGCGCCGAGGGACAGTTTATCGCCGGCGCCATCGCCGCCGGCGGTGTGGCACTGCTGGCGGAGAAGGGCGGCAGCGGCTGGATCGTCATTGCCGTGCTGCTTGCCGGCACCCTGGGTGGCATGCTGTGGGGCGGCATTACCGCCTTGCTGCGCGATCGATTCAACGCCAATGAAATCCTTGTCAGCCTGATGCTGGTGTACGTGGCCGACCTGCTGCTCGGCTACCTCGTCTATGGGCCGTGGAAAGACCCGGCCGGCTACAACTTTCCGCAAACCAAGACCTTCGAGGCGGTGACGCAGATTCCGCGCCTGTTTGCCGGTTCGCGCGTGAGCATAGGCCTGGCGATTGCACTGGCCGGTGTGGCGGCCTTGTGGGTGTTCCTGTTCCGCACCCGTGCCGGCTTTGCCTTGCAGGTGGGCGGGCTCGCGCCGGCGGCGGCGCGCTATGCCGGGTTTTCCTCGCGCAGCGCGCTGTGGCTGGCACTGCTGGTGTCTGGCGGTGCCGCCGGCCTTGCCGGTGCGCTGGAGGTGGCGGGGCCGATAGGGCAGCTCACGCCTTATGTTCCGGCGGGTTACGGCTTTGCCGCCATCATCGTCGCCTTTGTCGGGCGCCTGCATCCGGTGGGTATGGTGTTCGCCGCCATCCTGATGAGCATGTTTTACATCGGCGGTGAACTGGCGCAGTCGCGCCTGGGCCTGCCCAAGTCGCTGACCGGCGTGTTCCAGGGACTGCTGCTGTTTACGCTGCTCGCCTGCGACACGCTGGTGATGTACCGCATCAAGCTGAGGACGGCCTGATGGACGCCTACGCGCTGCTCATCGCCGCCACGCTCAACGCCGGCACCGTGCTGGCCATCGCCGCGCTTGGCCTGCTGATCAACGAAAAAGCCGGCATCGTCAACCTCGGTGCCGAGGGCATGATGCTGTGCGCCGCCATCGCCGGCTTTGCCGCGGTCGTCCACACCGGCAGCGACTGGATCGGTTTTGCCGCCGGCATAGGCGCGGGTGCGCTGCTCGCGGCGCTGTTCGGCCTGCTGGTGATCTGGCTTAACACCAACCAGTACGCCACGGGTCTTGCGCTAAGCCTGTTCGGTGTCGGCTTTTCCGCCTTTGCCGGCATCAAGTACGTGCAGGAAAAAATTCCCGAGCGGCCGCGCTTCCTCATTCCCTTGTTAAGTGACCTTCCGCTCATCGGCCCGGCGCTGTTCCAGCAGCATCCGCTGGTCTACCTGACCGTGGTGTTTGCCGCCGGCTTGATCTGGTTTTTGCATCGCAGCCGCGCCGGCCTGGTGTTGCGCGCGGTGGGCGAGAACCCGGCCTCGGCGCAGGCCCTCGGTTACCCGGTGCGGCGTATCCGTCTTGCCGCGGTGGTGGCCGGCGGCGCCTTGTGCGGCCTTGCAGGGGCTTACCTGTCGCTGGTCTATACGCCTCTGTGGGTAGAGGGCATGGTCGCCGGCAAGGGCTGGATTGCGCTGGCGCTCACCACCTTTGCCACCTGGCGGCCGGCGCGGGTGCTGCTGGGGGCGTATTTGTTCGGCGGGGTAACCATGCTGCAATTCCACTTGCAGGGGGCGGGCGTGGAGATTCACAGCCAGTTCCTCAGCATGCTGCCCTATGTCGCCACCATCGTCGTGCTGGCGCTGATTTCACGCAATCCGCAATGGATACGCATCAACATGCCGGCGTCCATTGGCAAGCCGTTTTATCCTGGTTCATAATCCGCCATCGTCAGCCGGTCGGTGTCCCCAAAACCGGCGTCCCCAAAACCGCCTTAACAAGGAAGCAACATGACCACCCCCATCATTCCGAGCAAGCGTTCCCTGTTCAAAATCGCCGCCCTGACCATCATCGCCACCGCGCTCGCCGGTTGCGGCAAGGAAGAAGCCCCCAAAAAAGCCGCCGAAGCGCCCAAGGCCGCGGCGCCCGCGCCGGCCAAGCCCGAACCGCTGAAAATCGCCTTTGCCTATGTCGGCCCGGTCGGCGACGGCGGCTGGACGTTTGCCCACGACAACGGCCGCAAGGCGGT
The DNA here is from genome assembly GCA_945861875.1 of Bordetella parapertussis. Classification (GTDB taxonomy): domain Bacteria; phylum Pseudomonadota; class Gammaproteobacteria; order Burkholderiales; family SG8-39; genus CAITSH01. The sequence goes on along the minus strand of CAMAWC010000007.1, from coordinate 25,422 downwards.
GGAAAAGGAATTCGGCGACAAGGTGGTCACCAGCTTTGTCGAAAAAGTGCCCGAATCGGCCGATGCCGAGCGGGTGATACGCGACATGGCGGGGCAGGGCAACAAGCTGATTTTCGGCACCACCTTCGGCTACATGGAACCCATGCTCAAAGTCGCGGCGGACAACAAGGGCGTCAAGTTCGAGCACGCCACCGGCTACAAGACGGCGGAGAACCTGCGCACCTACGACAGCCGCACCTATGAAGGCGCCTACATGGCCGGGGTGATCGCCGGCAAGATGACCAAGACCAACACGCTTGGCGTGGTCGGCTCGATACCGATTCCCGAGGTGATCCGCAACATCAACAGCTTTACGCTGGGCGCGCAGTCGGTCAATCCCAAGGTCAAGACCAAGGTGGTGTGGGTCAATGAGTGGTTCAACCCGCCCAAGGAAACCGAGGCCGCCACCGCGCTGATCAACGGCGGCGCCGACGTGCTGATGCAAAACACCGACTCGGCCGCGGTTCTGAAGACCGCGCAGGACAAGGGCAAGCGCGCCTTTGGCTGGGATTCGGACATGAGCGCCTACGGCCCCAAGGCCCACCTTGGTTCGGCGGTGATCAACTGGGGCCCGTACTACATCAAGGCGACGCGCGACGCGCTCGAGGGCAAGTGGGCCACCGGCAGCAGCTGGTGGGGCGTGAAGGAAGGCGCCATAGACATGGTATCCATCGCCGATGACGTGCCGGCCGACATCAAGGCCAGGGTCGATGAAATCAAGGCCGGGCTGAAAGCCGGCACCTTCTCCATCTGGAAAGGCCCCATCGTCGACAACAGCGGCAAGGAAGTGCTGGCCAAGGACGCGGTTGCCGACGACAAGTTTCTCGGCGGCGTGAATTTCTACGTCAAGGGCGTCGAAGGCAAGGTGCCGGGCGGGGACAAGAAGTAAGTCGCAGGCGCGGAAAAAAGGCCGCTCGACGCGGCTTTTTTTTCGATTGCCACTAAGAAAACACCGAACAAATTCGTGCTTCGTCATTCCCGCGAAAGCGGGAATCCATTTTGACTCATGGAATCGACGCTTAACTTCAAGGTGGATTCCCGCTCCCCGATAAAAGCATTCCAGGACAAGCTTCGCGGGAATGACGGACTTGTTCCCTAGGAACGACATGCTATCTATGCCTCATACGATGCCCGCCATAAAACCGGTTTCACCTGACCGCCTGCCCGAGCTGCTGCGGCGCATGCCCAAGGCGGAGCTGCACATCCACATCGAGGGCTCGCTTGAGCCGGAGCTGATTTTTGCGCTGGCGCAGCGCAACGGCCTTGCCTTGCCCTATGCCGATGTCGCGGCCTTGCACCGCGCCTATGCCTTTACCGACCTGCAGAGTTTTCTCGACATTTACTATGCCGGGGCCGGCGTGCTGCGCGAAGAGCAGGACTTTTACGACATGGCGCGCGCCTACCTGGCCAGGGCCGCCGCCGACAACGTTGTCCACGCGGAGCTTTTCTTCGACCCGCAGACCCACACGGCGCGCGGTGTCGCGTTTGAGACTGTCATCAATGGCCTTCATCGCGCCTGCACCGATGCCAAAAAGGATCTCGGCCTGGATGCAACGCTGATCCTGTGTTTCCTGCGCCACCTCAGTGAAGCCGAGGCCTTTGCCACGCTGGAGCAGGCGCTGCCGCATCGCGACAAATTCATCGGCGTCGGCCTCGATTCAAGCGAAGTGGGCCATCCGCCGGAAAAGTTCGCACAGGTGTTCAAGCGCTGCCGTGAACTGGGCTTTCACCTTGTGGCACACGCCGGCGAGGAGGGGCCGCCGGCTTATATCTGGACGGCGCTGGACCTGTTGAAGGTCGAACGCATAGACCACGGCGTGCAGGCGACAAAGGATGCGGCGTTGATGCAACGCCTGGCCAGGGACCGCATTGCGCTGACGGTGTGCCCTTTGTCGAACCAGAAGCTGTGTGTGTTTCCCGACCTCGCGCAGCACAACCTGGGCCGCCTGCTGGAACATGGACTAGCGGCAACCGTCAATTCAGACGATCCGGCCTATTTTGGCGGCTACATCAACGACAACTTCACGCAGACCTTCGCTGCGCTGGGACTGGGCGTGCGCGAGGCCTATGCTTTGGCGCGTAACAGCTTTGAGGCAGGCTTTATCGAAGAGGCGGCGCGGCGGCACCACATCGATGCCTTGGACGAGGTGTTTGAAACTTTTGCCTAGCCGCCCCTGCCGATTAAGGCGGTCGGCGGGAAAGCCTTTCCAGTTGCAAACGTCACCTACCCGAGAAACCTCTGTCGTTCCGGGGCCGCGTAGCGGAACCCGGAACCCATGGGGTTAGTCGCTAAGGTACAAACCCAACCCCATGGATCCCCGCTTTCGCGGGGATGACGATACAGAACTTAGGCCAGCAGGTGGCATTTGCATCGGCATTGGCTTCCTGCGCGGCCCCTGCTCAGGGATAGAGATTGAGCAGTCCGTCGAGCCCAACGTGATCGAGGCAATAAGTGGCCTTCTCGCGCACCACCGGCTTGGCGTGATAAGCGATGGATACGCCGGCCGCGGCCAGCATGGGCAGGTCGTTGGCACCGTCGCCCAGTGCGATCATGCGATCTCGCGGCAGGCCAAGCTCGCGCGCGCAACGCACCAGTTCTGCCGCCTTGGCCTTGGCATCGATGATGGCGCCGTGCACGCGCCCGGTGAGTTTGCCTTTTTCGATCTCCAGCGTATTGGACAGGATGAAATCGAGTCCAAGGCGTTGCTGCAGGCGCTCGGTGAAAAAGCTGAAGCCGCCCGAGACCAGCAGGGTGCGAATGCCGAGTGCTTTGAGTCGCGCCATCATCAGTTCGGCACCCGGGGAGAGTTTGAGGCGGGTCTCATAGACGCGTTGCAGTTCCGCCGTCGGCAGGCCGGCGAGCAGGCCGACGCGCTTGAGCAGGCTTTCCTGGAACTCGATTTCGCCGCGCATGGCGCTGGCGGTGATCTCCGCGACCTGGTCCTTGATGCCCATCTGGTCGGCGATTTCGTCTATGCACTCGATGGTGATGAGGGTCGAATCCATGTCCATGGCGACCAGGCCAAAATCGGCGAGTTTTTTCCCCGCCGGCACAAAGGCGTAGTCCAGGCCGGCGGCCTGGCAATACTCGGCGACACCGTCGCGGCGCTTGGAAAACTTCATGCGCCAGGCCGTCGGCGACAGTGTGTCCATGCCGGCCGCACCGCTGAGGCCGGCGAGTTTTTCCAGGTCAGTGGACCCGGCGGCGCCTTGGATTACCAGATTGGTGCTCATGTGATGCTGTCCCAGTTAAATTTTGGTAAATCGTGAAAATTCCAATTGTCTGACTAAACACTCCCTCCCCCTTGACGGGGGAGGGCTGGGGAGAGGGAGAAGTCAAGCTCTAGCGAGCCTGCCGGCATTCCCCCTCTCCCTGTCCCTCTCCCGCAGGGGGAGAGGGGACGTACTGTTTAGCTCTTCATGGCTCCTAAACCGCCACCGCCTGCTGCAGTGTCTCGAGAATGCGTCTTGCCGCATCAGCCCGCGCCGAGGGGGTTTCACCCTTGGCGCTGGCGCGCAGGCGGTTGGGGCCCATCAGTTTCCAGTTGTTTTTTTGCATCAAGGCCATCATGCGACCCGGGTCCAGCGGTGGCTTTTCGGTGAATTGCAATTGCACCGTCTCGCCGGTGGCGTCGATGCGCGCCACGCCCAGCGGCTTGCCGAGGATGCGCAGCCGGTGGCTGTCGAGCAGGACCTGGGTCTGCTCGGGCGGGATGCCGAAGCGATCGACCAGTTCCTCGTGCAGGGTCTCCAGTTCGTCTTCACTGCCGCAATTGGCCAGGCGCTTGTACAGCGTCAGGCGTTCGTGCACGTCGGAGCAATAGTCGTTGGGCAGCAGGGCCGGGGTGTGCAGGTTGATTTCGGTGGTGACTTCAAACGGCTGCGTCAGGTCGGGCTCCTTGCCCTTTTTCAGTGCGCGTATCGCCATGTTGAGCATGTCGTTGTACAGGTTGAAGCCGATTTCCTGCATTTCGCCCGATTGCGATTCGCCCAGCACCTCGCCGGCGCCGCGGATTTCCATGTCGTGCATGGCGAGGTAAAAACCCGAACCGAGTTCTTCCATCATCTGGATCGCCTCGAGGCGTTTTTTCGCCAGCGGGGTGAGGGCCTCCTCGTCCGGCACCAGCAGGTAGGCGTAAGCCTGGTGGTGCGAGCGGCCGACGCGCCCACGCAACTGGTGCAGCTGCGCCAGGCCGAAGCGGTCGGCACGGTTGATCAGGATGGTGTTGGCTGTGGGGATGTCTATGCCGGTCTCGATGATGGTCGAACAGAGCAGCACGTTGTGGCGCTGCTGCAGGAATTCGCGCATGACGCGCTCCAGGTCGCGTTCGCGCAATTGCCCGTGGGCGACTGCAACGCGTGCCTCCGGCAGCAGGCGCTCGAGCTTGTCGCGCATCACCTCGATGCTATCGACTTCGTTGTGCAGGAAGTACACCTGGCCGCCGCGCTTTAATTCGCGCAGCACCGCCTCACGGATAAGGCCCTCGCCGTAGCGGCTGACAAAAGTCTTGATGGCAAGGCGCTTGGCCGGCGCCGTGGCGATCACCGACAGCTCGCGCAGGCCTTCGAGCGACATCGCCAGGGTGCGCGGGATGGGCGTGGCGGTGAGGGTCAGCACGTCAACCTCGGCGCGCAAGGCCTTGAGACGCTCCTTCTGGCGCACGCCAAAACGGTGCTCCTCGTCGACGATCACCAGCCCGAGGCGCTTGAATTTGACGTCGGCCTGCAGCAGCTTGTGCGTGCCTATGACGATGTCGACTGTGCCTTCGATGATGCCCTTGATCGCCGCCGTGGTCTCCTTGCCGGTGCGAAAACGCGATAACTCGGCGAGTTTCACCGGCCAGTCGGCGAAGCGGTCGGAAAAAGTCTGGAAATGCTGCTCGGCGAGCAGCGTGGTGGGCGCGAGTATCGCCACCTGCTTGCCGTCGGCGATGGCGACAAAGGCGGCGCGCAGCGCGACTTCGGTCTTGCCAAAGCCGACGTCGCCGCAAATGAGCCTGTCCATGGGTTTGCCGGCGCGCATGTCGGCGATGACGGCATTGATGGCGGCAAGCTGGTCCGGGGTTTCCTCAAAGCCGAAACCCTCGCCAAAGGCCTCGATGTCATGCGTCTTGACGTCAAAGGCATGGCCCTGGCGCGCGGCGCGTATGGCGTACAAGTGCAGCAGCTCGGCGGCGGTATCGCGCACCTGCGCCGCGGCTTTTTTCTTGGCTTTTTCCCATTGCTCGCCGCCCAGCTTGTGCAGGGGCGCGGCCTCGGGCAGGCCGCCGGAGTAGCGGCCGATGACATGCAGTTGCGCCACCGGCACATAGAGCTTGTCCTTGCCGGCGTATTCAAGCAGCAGGAACTCGGTCTCGCCTTCGCCAAAATCAAGGTTGAACAGGCCCTGGTAGCGGCCTATGCCGTGCTGGGTGTGCACCACCGGATCGCCGATCTTGAGCTCCGACAGGTCGCGCAGCATGTTCTCGACCGAACTCTGCCGCGCCTTGTCGCGCAGGCTGCGCGAGCGCGCGGTGCCGGCGTAGAGTTCGGACTCGGTGATGATGCGCCAGCCTTCGGCATCGACCGTGAAACCGTTGAGCAGCGGGCCGACTGACAGGGCGAAGGCTTCGGTGGAGGCGAGAAACGCCGGGAAATTGGCCACAGGCGCGGGCTTGAGGCCGTATTCGCCAAGGTATTGCAGCATGGTCTCGCGCCGGCCGGCCGATTCGGCCAGCAGCAGGGTGCGCAGGCCTCCCGCCGCCAGTTGGTGCTTGAGTTTTTGCAGCGGGTCGTCGGCGCGCCGCTCGACGGCGACATCGGGCAAGGCGCTGGCGACCAGCGGCTGCGCGCGATCGCTCGCCGCACTGGCTGCGGCAATCTCGATGCGCGGCATCGCCGCGGCGGCGATAAAGAATTCCTCGGCGCTGAGAAACAAGTCGGCCGGCGGCAGTATGGGCCGGCTGCGGTCGCCACCCAGCAGGCGGTGGCGCGACTGCGCGTCGCGCCAGAACTCGAGCGCCGCGGCGTGCACATCGTGGTGCAGCGCCAGCGTCGCACCCTCGGGCAGGTAGTCGAACAGCGTCGCCGTGGTTTCAAAGAACAGCGGCAGGTAATACTCAATGCCGGCAGGCGCGATACCGGTGCTGACGTCCTTGTAGGTGGCGCTGCGCGTCGGGTCGCCCTCGAACACCTCGCGCCAGCGGCTGCGGAAGCGGTTGCGCCCGGCCTCATCCAGCGGAAACTCGCGTGCCGGCAGCAGGCGCACTTCCTTGACCGGGTAGAGGGTGCGCTGGGTGTCGACGTCAAAAGTGCGGATGGACTCGACCTTGTCGTCCATCAGGTCGATGCGGTAGGGCAGCGCGCTGCCCATGGGGAACAAGTCCACCAGGCCGCCGCGCACGCAGAATTCACCCGGTGCGACGACCTGGCTGACATGGCTGTAGGCGGCGAGGGCCAGTTGCTTGCGCAAGGCGGCCAGTTCCAGCGCCACGCCTTCCTTGAGGAAAAACGTGTAGGCGGCGAGGTAGGACGGCGGTCCAAGGCGGTACAAGGCCGTTGATGCGGGCACGAACACGACATCAAACTCGCTGCGGGAAATCTGGTGCAGGGTGGCGAGGCGCTCGGACACCAGGTCGCTGTGCGGCGAAAAGTGGTCGTAGGGCAGGGTTTCCCAGTCCGGCAGCAGCAGCGTGCGCAGGCCCGGATCAAACCATTTGGTTTCATCGCACAGGCGCTGCGTATCGGTGGCATGGGCGCAGACCACCACCAGCGGACCTGATTGACGTTCACATTGGCGCGCACAGCGGGCGAGCGCCAGTGCATCGGCCGAGCCGGTGAGGCCGCCAAACTGCAGTTTTTGTCCGGACGGTGGAGGAGTGGGGGCGTTCAAACCGCTCGGCTTTTTAAAGGGTAAATCAAGGGAGGTTCTGAATAAGCGTCTAATTCGTCGTTCCCGCGAAAGCGGGAACCCATTTTGACTCAATGAATCCACCTTTAAGGTCAAGGTGGATTCCCGCTTTCGCGGGAATGACGGGGTTATTTCGGTGGTCCTTAAATCGCAGAAATAGCAAAACCCGCGTTCGACTTTTACCGGGGGTATGGCCGGTGTCCGTCGTTACGCGGGACCTATATAATTATACCGTGTTGTACCCCCTCATCCCCTCGCAATCACGTCCCGCTCCATGGCTTTTTTCGGCCTGATTCCCGCCGCCGGCGCCGGTGCGCGCATGGGCGAAGCACGTGTGGGCGAAACGCTACCCAAGCAGTACCTCAAACTGGCCGGCCGTCCCATGTTGCAACACGCCGTGCGGGCGCTGCTTGCCGCGGCCGAGATCGAGACGGTGTTTGTCGTGCTCACGCCCGGCGATCCGCACTTTCGCACTATCGACTGGGGCAAGGATGCCGGCAGGATCGCACCGCTTTATTGCGGCGGCGTGACACGGCGCGACAGTGTGCTCAACGGCCTGGTGGCCGCTTCCAGCCTGCTGCAGGCCGATGACTGGGTGCTGGTGCACGACGCTGCGCGGCCCTGCCTGGGGCTTGCCGAGTTGTCGCGCCTGATTGGCGTCTGCTCGACGGACGACGTCGGCGGTTTGCTCGCCGTTCCGGTCGCCGACACGTTGAAGCGCGCCGATGCGGCCGGCCGCGTCGCCGCAACCGAGCCGCGCGAGGGCTTATGGCAGGCGCAAACGCCGCAGATGTTCCGCCACGGCGTGCTGCTCGATGCACTGGGCAAATCCGGGCAGGTCACCGACGAGGCGGCGGCGGTGGAACACATGGGGCTCAAGCCGCTGTTGGTTGAGGGCGCGCGCGACAACCTGAAAGTGACTTATCCCGCCGATATCGCCTTGGCGGAGTACCTGTTGAAAGGACGACCATGAGGGTGGGCCAGGGATTCGACGTGCATGCGCTGGTGACGGGCCGCAAGCTGATCATAGGCGGGGTTCTCATCCCGTTTGACAAAGGACTGGACGGGCACTCGGACGCCGACGTGCTGTTGCACGCGATTACCGACGCCTTGCTCGGCGCCGCCGGCCTTGGCGACATCGGCCGGCATTTTCCCGACAGCGACCCGAAGTACAAGGGCGCGGACAGCCGCCTGTTGTTGCGCGAGACGGCTGACAAGGTGCGCGCCGCCGGCTTTGCCGTGGTCAACGTCGATTGCACCATCATCGCCCAGGCACCGAAAATGGCGCCGCACATCCCCGAGATGGTCAAGCGCATCGCCGCCGACATCGGCATTCTTGCATCGGAAGTCAACGTCAAGGCCAAGACCACCGAGATGCTGGGATTTACCGGGCGCGGCGAGGGCATTGCCGCCGAGGCCGTGGCGCTGCTCGATAACGCGCGCTACGAGGCGCCGCGGGGCGTAAGCTAGCTCCGTCATTCCCGCGCAAGCGGGAATCCAGTGACTTTTGCATTAAATTCGGGGGCTAATCCGGGACAGACCCTTACCGCTCAAGCAAACCGCTGTCATTCCGGGGCCGCGTAGCGGAACCCGGAAACCATGGGTTTCGTCGCTTAGGGAAGCTCTGAATAAGTCCGTCATTCCCGCGAATCCCACTCCGGGGACCAGAGCGGGAATCCAGTGACTTGCGACGAACGTCACTGGGTCCCCGTTTTCACGGGGACGACGGATGCGGATGGGGTGATTGTCATGAAAAATGAAACACGCAACAGGGACTTGTTCAGCGGTTCCTCAGGTGTAAATCTAAGCCCATGGATCCCCGCTTTCGCGGGGATGACGGTACGGGCTGTTGGCCATGATTTAGCTAAGGGAAGCTCTGATTAAGTCCATAAATCGTCATTCCCGCGAAAGCGGGAATCCATTTTGACTCAATGAATCCACGCTTTAGGTCAAGGTGGATTCCCGCTTTCGCGGGAATGACGGACTTAATCAGAGCTTCCCTAAGCAGTCTTGCGGTCAATGCCCCGTCGCGGTTGTGGCTATGCCTTTGCTGTCTTCGGGCAGCGTGTTGCCGCGCCAGACAACGTGCATGTCCGGGCGTAGCAGCACCAGGTCGTGGCCGTAGACTTCGCGCACAACGCGGTCGGGAATGTCGAGCACGGTGACCGGCGGCCCATGGGACTCCAAGGCCATTTCGAGCGGCTCGGTTGGCGTTTGCGTGCCGCCCAGCCTGAGCAGGGTATAGCCTTCGACCGGGATGCGGTCCTGCATGGCGGTGCCGTCATCCAGCCAGACATGCGGCAGGCGCGCGCCCGGCCAGGTGCTGGGCTGGTATTCACGAAACAGGTGTTCCGGCCCGCCGGGAATGTCCATGATGACGGGCGAGTCGACATAGCGGTAACCGAGTTCGGCGCCGACCATTTCGTTGGTTTTGCGTTGTTCAACGTTGGCGACCATTTTCAGGATATCGCGGGACTGTTGGCCCGCCGGCGATTGTTCGCGGATATTAGGCCGCCACATCGAGCGCCACTTGCGCCGTCCGAGATTGGCATAGCGCGAGGCGCCGATGTTGCGTTCGCCGACCTGGCGGCGTTCTATTTCATACGAGCGCAGCAGGTTCGGCCCGCCCCAGCCCTGCAATGTTGCCGCCAACTTCCAGGACAGGTCAAAGGCATCGCCCACGCCGGTGTTCATGCCCAGGCCCCCGGTCGGGATCACCAGGTGCGCGGCATCGCCGGCAAGGAAAACACGTCCCTTGCCGTAACTGTCGGCGAGCAGCAGGTTTTGCCGCCAGGGATTGCACGATAGCATTTCGTATTTCACCGGCACGCCAACGACGGTCTCGAACATGCGTTTCATTTCCTCGTCAGAGTCAACCGCCGAATGCAGCGTCCAGTGGCGCGTCGAGTCCTGCATGATGAGGAATGTGCCCTTGTCGTCGGCGACATGCCAGTGGCGACCACGGCCCGGGCCGTTGCCCAGGGGCATCATGTCGAATAATTCGTCGCAGCGGAACAGCGCCTGGCGAAACTGTGTCAGCGGGCCCTCGCCGCGCAAGGCGATGCCCAGTTGCGCGCGCACGCTGCTGTTGCCGCCGTCGCAGCCGATGAGGTAGTCGGCCTGCAGTGTCTCGGCGGCACCGCCGGCGGGGCGGATCAGCGCCGTCACACCCGCGGCGTCCTGCACGAAGGAGACGAACTCGCAGCCAAAGCGCACCGTCACACCGGGCAGCTTCTCGGCGATGGATTTGAGCAGGGGTTCGAGGGAATACTGCGAGGTGAGCTGGTAGGGTTCGAGCGGCACACTGCCGTCGTTGGTGGCGCGGATGTGCGCGCGCGCCTCGTCGACCGAAGGGTAGGGCAGGCGCAGGAGCGCCGGCTCGTTCAGGGCGAGGATGACATGGACGTCCATGGGCGCGTCCGAACGCAGCCCGGCACGGCGGATATCGTCGGCGATGCCGATGCGCCGGAACATTTCCATGCTGCGCGCATTGCAGCGTTCCATTTTTGGCAGGAATTGCGGCGCGGCTTTTTGCTCGATGATGGTGCAGCGGATGCCGCGCTTGCCCAGGTCTATGGCGAGGGTCAGGCCGACCGGCCCGGCCCCGGCGATAAGGACTTGCGTGGATGAAATGTCTTTGTCGGAGGGCATTGCCGGTCTCATTGTTGCGTTGGTAGGTGGAGTAGACAGGCAGACGGCGTGCATTGTCAAATCGTCCCGGCGTGACGGCGCGGCCCTGTCCCGGCGCTGATTCTGCTGCATAATGGAATCCCGGTTTCTCGAAGCATGGCCGGATGGTTTTTCGATATAAAGCCGCAGGAGAAAATTGCATGCAACACATCCCGGACAAAGACCGGCGCCGCCTGGTGCTTGCCGCCGCGGCCGCGGCCGCAGTGGCCCCCTTGGACTCTTTTGCACAGGGCCTTTCGTCACGTCCGGTGCGGCTGCTGCTGGCACAGACGCCGGCAACCACGCCGGATGTGATCGCGCGCCTGCTGGCGCCGCGTTTCCAGGCGCGCTGGAACCAGCCCTTTATCGTTGAAAACCGTGCCGGTGCCGCCGGTGCAATAGGTATGGAGGCGCTGGCCAAGTCGCCGCCTGACGGGCAGACCATGCAGGTGATGGTCTCCAGCGTGCTGACCCTGCCGCTGTTTTTTTCCAATCTTCCCTTTGACGTCATCCAGGCCTTCCAGCCCATCGGCCTTATCGCCAACAACAACTTTGCCCTGGTCGTTCACGGCGCCGTGCCGGTCAACAACGTGCGTGAGTTCATCGCCTATGCCAAGGCCAACCCGGGCATGAATTACGCCTCACCGGGCAACGGCACCTATCACCACCTGTTCATGGAGCAGCTCAAGCTCGCCGCCGGCCTGCAAATGACGCATATCCCCTACAAGGGTTCGGGGCCGGCGTTCAACGACCTGCTTGGCGGCCAGGTCCCGACCATGATCATGCCGATACACGTGGCCATGGGCATGTCCAAGGACGGCCGTGTGCGCGTCCTTGGCGGCACCATGCGCGAACGCTCGCCGCTCTTTCCCGACCTCGCCTCGCTGCACGAGCAGGGGGTGACCGGGTTTAACGGAGAACCCTGGTTTGCGTTCTGGGGGCCGGCCGGCATCCCGGCCGACATTGTTGCCAAGTACAGCGCTGAACTGCGCAACGTGCTGGCCGAACCGGAGTTGCGCGACACCTTCAGCAAGCAGGGCATCGTCGTTAAGACCAGCACGCCGGAGGAAATGGCACGGCTGCTGCGCGCCGAGTACGATGCGCTTGCCAAGCTGGTGCGCGAGGCCAAAATCAAGGGCGACTGAGTTCGACGCCGCAAGGATTGGCCGCAACTTCGATTAATGTTATTTTCCAGACACCCCCATCACCCCCATCACCCCAAAGGACCGACTATGCCAGTCACCGAATTGAACCATTACTTCGTGCGCGCCCAGAACCTTGAGCGCACCCGGGATTTTTACGTCAAGGTGCTCGGCTTTGAGGTCATGCCGCGGCCGGATTTCCCGTTCAAGGGCTACTGGCTGGGCGTTGGCGGCAAGATCCAGGTGCACATGGGCCAAGCCGGTATAGAGAACGAGGAGTTGTATTACCTTGGTACCACCAAGGCTTCCGCCAATGACAACGCCGGGGTGGTCGACCATATCGCGTTTCTTGCTACTGACCCGGAAGCGTTTTTACAGCGCTTCAAGCAAATGGGCGTCAGCGTGCGGCCGCGCAACCTGCCCGAGTTCCAGCTCTACCAGTTGTTCATCAAGGACCCGGACGGTATCACCATTGAGCTGAATTTCTGGGGTATCACCGCTGCGCCCGATTGGGGCGGTGAAAACTACGCCGAAATGCCGCGTGTCGCCTAAAGCAGCGATGAACGCTCCCGCCAACAGGCCGGCCGGTTTCGCCGATGTCGGCTATGCCGAGGCCATTGGCCGTGCACGCGATCTGGTGCCGGCACTGCGCGAGCGCGCGGGTGCGGCCGAAACGGCGCGCGGCATGCTCAAGGAGACCGAAGCGGATTTGCACCGTCTCGGGCTGTTTCGTTTCCTGCAACCCAGGCGTTACGGCGGGATGGAACTCGACTACGTTTCCTTCGTCGATGTTCCGGCCGAAATCGGCCGTGGCTGCGCCTCGACGGCCTGGAATGTCGCCAATCTTGGCATTCATCACTTCATGCTGGCGCTGTACGACGAACGCGCGCAAGACGAGGTGTGGGGCGCCAACCCCGACGCCCTGATCGCCTCGGGCATCGCCTATCCGCAGGGCCGCGGGCGCAAGGTCGACGGCGGGTTTGTCATCAGCGGGCGCTGGAACTTCTCCAGCGGCGTGGATGTGAGCGAGTGGAACATGCTTGCCGCAATGATCCGTGACGGCGACAAGGTCACCGACTATCGCATGTGCCTGCTGCACAAGTCCGACTACGAGGTGGTGGACGACTGGCACGTGCTGGGCATGCGCAGCACCGGCAGCAAGACCGTGGTCGCCAACGAGGTGTTCGTGCCGGCGTATCGTGCGTTGTGCACCCTGGATGCGCGCGGTGGCGACGGTTTCCCGGGAGCGAAGGCCAATCCCAATCCAATGTATCGCGTACCGATGTCCTCGATCGGCGCGCACGGCATCGGCGGGGCGGCGGCAGGCAACGCCCAGGCCGCGCTGGAACTCACCATAGACGCTGTGAAGGCGCGCAGCACCAGCTACACGGCGTCAAAAATGCGCGACTTCCAGGCGGTGCAATTGCGCATCGGTGCGGCGAGCGCAAAAATCGATGCGGCGCGCCTGCTGATGCGCAGCGACTGCATCGAGGGGAAGGAGATCGCCGTGCAGGGCGTCATCCCGGATGCGCTGACCAAGCTGCGCTTCAAGCGTAACCTCGCCTATGGCGTGCAGTTGTGCACCGAGGCGGTGGACTTGCTGCACGGCATGGCCGGGGCCAACGGCATTTACGACAGTTACCCGATACAGCGGATCTTCCGCGATGCGCACGCGCTCGCCGGGCATTTTAGTTTCAGCTTTGACGCGCAGGTCTCGGCCTGGGGCCTTGCCGCGCTGGGCGGCGAAGCCGGCAGTCCGACGCTTTAACCAGTAATTCCGCGGGAGAGTTTGCTTTGACGCGAAAAATCATCGACCTGTCGATTTACCTTGAAAACGACGTGGTGTCTGACCCGCCGGCGTTCGGCCCGAAAATCACCTACATGGACCATGAAACGACCTTCGGGCAAATGGCGCCGTTTTTCCCGGGTCTGAAGAAGGAAGACCTGCCCGACGGCGCGGCCTGGGCGATAGAAAAAGTCGAACTGATCACCCACAACGGCACCCACCTTGATGCGCCCTATCATTTCCATCCGACCATGAACCGCAGCTCGGGCAAGGCCGAGCGCGCCATCACCATAGACGAAGTCGACCTCGACTGGTGTTTCCAGCCCGGCGTCAAACTCGATTTCCGCCACCTGCCCGACGGCTATGTCGTTACCGCTGAAGACGTGGAAAAGGAGTTGCAGCGCATAGCGCACACGCTCAAGCCGCTGGAGATTGTTGTCGTCAACACCCGCGCCGGTTCGCGCTACGGCCACGACGATTACGTCAGCGCCGGTTGCGGCATGGGGTATGCCGCCACCATGTACTTGCTCGAACGCGGTGTGCGTCTCGCCGGCACCGATGCTTGGAGCTGGGACGCGCCCTTTGTCCACACCGCTGAAAAATACCGCCAGACCGGCGACGCCAGCCTGATATGGGAGGGCCATAAGGCCGGCCGCGACATCGGTTACTGCCACCTCGAAAAACTGCACAACCTCGAAGCCCTGCCGGCAGATGGTTTCATCGTCTCATGCTTTCCGCACAAGATCCGCGGCGCTTCGGCCGGCTGGACGCGCGCGGTGGCCATCGTCGACGAGCGCCTGTTTGCGGCATTAACGCCATGAAGGGGACAAAATTGAACAAGGCGGTCAAGGACGCGCCGGCCGGATGGCCCGAAGAGGTGCATCGCCTGTTGCGCGAGCATGCCATACGCCAGGTGGCGATTGTCCCGGACGCCGGCCATGCGCAACTGATACGCCTGTGCGAGGCCGATACGGCGATGCGTGTGGTGCGCCTGACCAGCGAGGAGCAGGGCGTCGCGCTGCTCGCCGGTGCCTGGCTGGGCGGCGAAAAAGGCATACTGCTGATGCAAAGCAGCGGCGTCGGCAATTGCATCAACATGCTGTCGCTTAACGCTTCCTGCAGCTTTCCCCTGCTCATGCTTGTCACCATGCGCGGTGATCACGGAGAGTTCAATCCCTGGCAGATTCCCATGGGCCAGGCTTCGCAGGAGGTGCTCGAAGCAATGGGGGTGATTGTCATGCGCGCCGATACGCCCGCCGAGGTTGCGGTAACGGTGCGAGGGGCGCTGGGCCTGGCCTTTAACGGCCAGCGTGCCGTCGCCGTGCTGATCGGGCAGAAGCTGCTTGGCGCCAAGGATTTTCGTGAACTCACTAATTCGGTGCCCGCATGAAGGCCGTCCTGCACCGGCGCGAGGTGGTGAACGCCTTGCTCGAGGACCGCGGTGACCTGCTGGTCGTGGCCGGGCTCGGCTCTGCCGCCTGGGACATCACCGCCGCAGGGGATTCAGCGCTGTCCTTTCCCTTGTGGGGGGCGATGGGCGGGGCGGCGATGCTCGGTCTTGGCCTTGCCCTTGCACAACCGCGGCGTCGCGTGCTGGTGGTGACCGGCGACGGCGAGATGCTGATGGGCCTGGGATCGCTTGCCGCCATCGCCGCGCAGCGGCCGCGTAACCTGGCCATTGTCGTGCTCGATAACCAGCGCTACGGCGAGACCGGCATGCAGGCCACGCACACCGCCTACGGCGTCGACCTTGCCGGCATGGCGAAGGCGGCGGGTTTCGCACAGGTGCTCAGGGTGACCGGAAAACCCGGCGTGGAACAGCTGCGTCGCCGTATTTATGCCAAGGGCAAGGCGGCGGGGCCGTTGTTTGCCCAGGTCAGGGTGGTGGCAGAAAAACTGCCGCTGGTGCTGCCGCCGCGCGAAGGTACATATTTAAAGAACCGCTTTCGTATTGCGCTGCTAGGGGTGTCTGCGGCACAAGACTGATTGGCGGCATGATGCGTTGGTGTCTGATACTCGGAGGAGGTAATCCATGATTCGATCGTCGTTGTTGCGGCAGCTTGTCCATTGTTGTGTCCTGCTCGGTTTTTTTGCGGCGGCGCCGGCCGTCGCGCAAAGCTGGCCGGCCAAACCGGTCAAGTTCATCGTTCCTTTCCCGCCGGGCGGTTCGGTCGATCCGATTGCGCGCCTGCTGGCGGTGCGCCTGTCCGAGGCGCTGGGCCAGCAATTCATAGTCGAGAACAAGACCGGTGCATCCGGGTCCATAGGCACGGCTTTCGTCGCCAAGTCGGCGCCGGACGGCTACACCTTCGTGTTCGTGTTCGACACCCATGCGGTGAATCCGACGCTGATCCCGAACATGCCTTTCGACACGGTAAAAGACCTCGCACCGGTGATGCTCATAGGCACCGCGCCGATGGCCATCGGCACTTCCATTGCCAAGTCTTACAAGAGTTTTGCCGACGTGATCGCCGCGGCCAAGGCGAAGCCAGATTCCATCAGCTACGGTTCGATAGGTAATGGCAGTCTCGGCCATCTCACCATGACGCTGGTGCAGCAGTCGGGCGGCTTTAAGATCGTGCACATTCCCTACAAGGGCGGCGGACCGATGTCGGCGGATGCGCTGGGTGGCCAGATCGAAACCGCCATCGGGTCGGTGGCGGTGCTCGCACCGCATGTTAAGGGCGGCAAGCTGCGCGCCATTGCGGTCACCGGTGACAAGCGTTCCAGTTCAATGCCCGACGTCCCGACGCTGGCCGAGCAGGGCTTTCCCGGTTTTTCAGCCCTCGCCTGGTGGGGTGTGTTTGCACCGGCCGGGACACCGCGGCCCATCATAGATAAGCTCAATGCCGAAATGGCCAAGGCCATCAACCAGCCGGAACTGAAAAAGCAGCTTACTGAACAACTGGGCATAGACCTGGCGATCAGTACGCCCGAAGCCTTGCAGGCCTGGACGGTGGGCGAGATCGAGCGCTGGGGCAAGGTGGTCAGGGATAACGGCATCCGGGCTGACTAAAGCGGACGGAGCGGTGTTCGAAAATACAGTGCAACAGGCTGAAAAGTGGCTACTGGCGGGCGTTTCCGGGTTTATTGCTATCCCGCATCGAGGCTGACGGTGGCACCCTGTCTCGTCGTTCCCGCGGAAGCGGGAACCCAGAGACGTTAGACGAAAGTCACTGGATCCCCGCTTTTGCGGGGATGACGGACTGGTGCGGGGATGACGGACTGGCGCGCGGATGACGGACGTACTCAGGCGGTGCCGAGGTAGTAGTTCTTCACCATGTCGTTGGATTCGAGGCTGGCGACATTGCCCTCGAAGACGATTTCGCCGTGCACGATGAGGTAACCGCGGTCGACAATGCGGATGGCCTGGTGGAAGTTCTGCTCGGCGATGAGCACGGTAAGGCCGTACTCTTCCTTTAATTCCTTGATCTTGGTGATGGTGGTCGAGACGAGCAGCGGCGAGAGCCCGACCGAGGGCTCGTCCACCAGCAGCAGGCGCGGCGAGGACATCAGTGCGCGGGCGATCGCCAGCATTTGCTGCTGGCCGCCGGACATCGAACCGGCGAGCTGGCCGCGACGTTCCTTGAGCGCCGGGAAGGCCTCGTAGCTGAAGGCAAGGTTCTTCGGAATGTCCGGGCGCGCCTGCGGCCGGAAGGCGCCAAGCAGCAGGTTTTCCTCCACGGTCAGCTTGGGGAACAGGCGCCGGCCTTCGGGGACGATGGTTACCCCGAGGTTGACGATTTCCTCGGTCGAGAGGCGCGCGAGGTCGTGACGTTGGCCGTCCAGTTCGAGTTCCAGGCTGCCGCGGGTCGGGCGCACCATGCCCATCAGACACTTCATAAGCGTGCTCTTGCCGTTGCCGTTGGTACCCAGCAGGGCCACGGTCTCGCCCTGGGCGATGGACATCGTCACGCCGTGCAGTGCGCGCACCGCGCCGTAGCCGGCGTCGATGTCCGTGACCTTCAGGTTAAGGCTCAGTGATTTTCCGTCAGACGCCAAGATAGGCCTTTTGCACGTTGGGGTCCTGGACGATGGATTCGGGCGTGCCCTCGCAGATGATTTCTCCTGCGTCGAGGCAGATCACGCGTTGCGAAAAACGCATCACCGCCTGCATGATGTGCTCGATCATGATGATGGTGATGCCGGTGGCGTTGAGCTTGAACAGGATGTCCAGCACCTCGGTCACTTCATTGCCCGACAGGCCGGCCATGGCTTCGTCGGAGATGAGCAGCTGCGGCCGTGCCGCCATGGCGCGCGCGAGTTCCATTTTGCGCAACTCCACCTGGGACAGCTGGCTGGAGGAGGTGTCGGCCTTGTCCGCAAGGCCCATGCCCTCGAGGATGTGCATCGCCTCGGCGCGGGTGTCGCCCTTGTGCAGTGTTCCGCGATGGGCGACGAATTCGAGCGGCACCACAAGGTTTTCAAGCACGGTCATGCTCTTGAACGGGCGCGGAATCTGGAAGCTGCGTGCAATGCCCCTGCGGGTGCGCTGGTAGGCGGGCAGGCCGGAAATTTCCTCGCCGGCGAAAACGATGTTGCCGCCGTCGTTGCGCAGCGCGCCGGAAATGCAGTTGATCAGGGTGGTCTTGCCCGAGCCGTTGGGGCCGATCAGGCCGAAGCGCTCGCCGCGTGCGACATTGATGTTCACCTGCGTCAGCGCGGCAAAGCCGCCGAAGTTCTTCGACACGTTCTGGACGCGCAGCAGGCCTTGCTCCTGGCTCATGGCTTCCCGCCCGCGCCGCGGCGCCGCTTCCAGTACTTGTTGAACAGGCCGACGATGCCGTCAGGCGCCCCGACCACGAACACCACAAGCAGCACGCCGACGACCATGACGTTCAGTTCGGAGGTGATGGTGACGGTGACTATCTGCTGCACCGAGCCGAGCAGCACCGCGCCGATCACCGGTCCTATCCAGTGCGAGGTGCCGCCGATAATGGGCATGGCCAGGGCCGAGACCGAATAATTGAGGTTGAAGGCCGAGGCCGGCTCGACAAAGCTCTGGTACATGGCGAGGGGGGCGCCGATGGCACCCATCAGGGCCCCGGACACGGCACAGGCGAGCAGCTTGAGCTTGAGCGTGGGCACGCCGGCGCACTCGGCCGCTTCCTCGTTGTCGCGGATGGCGCGCAGGCCGCGTCCAATCCAGGAGGTCTGGATGTAACGCGCGGTGGCTACCGCCAGAATCGCCAGCAGCGCCGCGACGACGAAAATCATCTTGGTGTAGGAGTCAAAGGGTTCCATCACCGGCGGACGCAGGATTTGCACGCCGGTGGCACCGCCGACAAAGCGCCAGTTGTTTATTACCGTCTCGAGGATGATGGCGACGGCGACGGTGGCAATGGAGAAAAATATGCCGCGTAGTCGCAGCGTCAGCAGGCCGCAGCTGACGCCCATGACGCCGCCGACCGCGGCAGCGGCGAGGATTTGCAGTCCAAGCGGCGCATTGACCGCCTTGATCATCATCACCGCGATGTAGGCGCCGACGCCAAAAAACGCGCTGGTGCCGAAATTGACGTAACCGGCATAGCCGCCGAGGATGTTCCAGGCGGTGGCGAGCACGACAAACTGCAGCACCACGTAGGCGGCAAAAAAGAAGTATTCGTTCTTGACCGTGAAAGCGGCAAGCAGCGCGAGCCCGAGTACGGCGGCGGCGCCAACCCAGAATGTCCAGCTGCGTTCGTTCATCGCCGGCTCATCTTCCAAACAAGCCCTGCGGGCGCAGGCCCAGCATCACCAGCAGCAGGCCGAAGGACACCGCCGGCGCCCAGGAGGCACCGAACAGGGTTAACACGATGGATTCGGACACGCCGAGGATGATGCCGGCGGCGAGCGTGCCGCTCATGCTGCCCAGGCCCGCAAGCACGACCACGCAGAAGGTGCGTCCAATGTAGAGGCGGCCCATGCCCGGCTCGACCGGGCCGACGATGATCAGCAGGGCGCCGGCAAGGGCCGCCACCGCGGTGGCGATGCCAAAGGCCCACTGCTTGATGCGCACCGGGTTGGCGCCCATCAGGCGCAAGGCCGGCTCGTCCTGGGCCACCGCCTTGATGGCGCGGCCGGTGAAGGTCTTGGACAAGTACAGCGTGAGCAGGACGGTAAGGATGATCGCCATGGCAAAGGCCACGACCAGGCGCAGCGGTATGCGCATATCGGCGATGGTGACGCTCTTGCCGATGTAATTGGCCTCGACCATGCGCTGGTCGACGCCAAAGGCGAGGATCAGGCCGACCTCGACGATAAAGGCCACGCCAAAGAAAAACGCCAGGCCGCGCACGCCGGCCTCTCCGCCGCGTTTTTCGAAAGTCTCGTAATAAAAGCGGTAGACCAGGATGCCGAAGAGGAAGAACAACGGCATCAGCGCAAGCCCCGAGAGGATGGGGTCGAGCCCCCAGGTGCCGAGCAGGTAGGTGCCATAGGCGCCCAGCACGACAAAGGCCGGGTGGGCGATATGCGGCACGTCGAGCAGGCCGAATGAAACCGACAGGCCAATGCTCACCGCGGTGTAAAAGCAGCCGAGCAGCAGGCCGAACACGACGGCGTCTACGAGCAGGTCAAACGAGAACAAGCATTCCCCTTATGTGGCGTGGCGCGGATACGGGTTTGCGGGAAGATACGTAAAACGGCGCGGCAAGGCCGCGCCGTTTCAGTGCTTACAGGGACTACTTGGACGAGAAAGGCTGGACCTCGCCGCTTTTGAACTGCTGCGGATAGAGGATGACCTGCTTGCCCGTCTGGCGGAACTGGTCGACATTCTTGTCGACCAGACCGCGGAACTGGATCATGGCCACCGTTGGCTTGGCGCGCTCGCCGTCCGGACCGAATGTGATCGGACCGACGATGGTCTTCATCTCATTCTTGCGCAGGTACTCGGCGAGCTTTTTGTGGTCCAGGCTCTTGGTTGCGGTAATCGCCTGTTCCAGCATCTGCCCAATGGCGTAATTGAAAGGTGGCAGGTAAAAACCGAGTGGGTCGACCTTGGCTTCGACGGCCTTTTTCGAATAGCGTTCGAAGAAGTCCTTGATGCCGGGGAAGTCCATGCCGGGTGCGAAGCTGGTGTAGTTGACGATGCCATTCAGCTGGGTGCCCAGCGATTCCATGATCGGCGTGAATTGCAGGCCGACCATGCCGCCGCCGAACAGCTTGACCGTCGGGCCGACGCCAACCTCGTTGACAGCGCGCACGATGGCCACCGAGTCACCGGGGTAGGAGGCGACAAACACCATGTCAGGCTTGGCCGCACGGATCGCCCGCATCATCGATGAGAAGTCAACGGTGGTAGAGGGGTAATTCTGTTCATAGACCGTGGTGAGACCGTGCTTTTTGGCCTGTTCCTTGGCGCCGACCACGAGGTTTTGCGCGAATTCCTGGTCCGCAGCGAGGAAGGCGACAGTCTTGCCGTTAAGGCTCTTGCTGGCGAGAAAAAAGCCCTCAAACCAGCTGGTGGCATCGGCCCAAGGGGCATTGTTGAACCACATGTCGTGCTTGACGGTGTGATTGACCTGGAAGGAGAAGTTGCCCATCAGCAGCAGGCCGCGCTGCTTCACCAGCGGCATCAACGGCGCGGTGGGCACCGTGGCGTAGGGGGCGATGATCAGGTCGACCTTGTCGATGTCGAGCAGCTTGGTGTAAATGCCGGGGGTGAGCGCCGGATTGCCCTGATCGTCATAGGAAATGAACTGTACCTTGCGGCCGAGCAGGCCGCCCTTGGCGTTGACGTCATCGACCCACATGTTCAAGGCCAGCAGTGCCGCCTTGCCCCCGCCGCCCAGCGGGCCGGTCTGGGGCATGCTCATGCCGATCTTGATGGGTTGCTGCGCGAATACCGCGGCGGATGCGGCAAGTGCAAGGGCTCCGAAAAGCCCGGCAATGGCTCTGGCAAATTTCATGTTTCCTCCCCTAAAGCGATTGAATTATCCTGGTGTCCGTGTCCCCGGGCGCTCCGCGTGGAATCCTACACGGAAATGCCCGCGCTTGCATATTGCATTTGACGCGGGAAAGGCGTGCTCAGGCTCCGTGATGGAGGCGGTACAGCTCTTCAACTTTGGCCCTGGCCCAGGGGGTGCGCCGAAGGAACTTCAGGCTGGAGGCGATGCTAGGATCATGGGTGAAGCAGCGGATGGGCACGGCCTGTCCCATCGCCGCCCAGCCCGGGGTTTGCGCCAGGGCCTTGAGAATTTGCTCCAGCGTGATGCCGTGCAGCGGATTATTGGGTTGCGGGTGGCTCATGGCGGTGATGTTCGCAAGCACCGGCAGGTTGAACTAGAGCTGGCCGGCAATTTCGGGGGCGGCGAAAAGCTCCCGCAGCTTCTTGCTGTAGGCAATCGGCACGACCTCGCGCCCATAGGCAATCGGGTTGCGCGGATTGCCGCCGAGGTCGTCGGCGCAGAGAAGGCGTTTGCGCGCCAGTATCGCCCCGCCGTGCCCGATGATGATGGCGTGCAGGTCGCAGATCAAATAGGTGTTGGTCTGGGTTTCGGACCGCCATTCGTTGAGCACCAGCAGCAGGGAGTGGCCGGGGGCATCGGACAGGCGCCGGACAGCCCCGGCTTCGTCGATTTCCGGCGGCAGGCTGATGGCGGTGACCCTGACGCCCTTGGCCGAAAGGGCGGTCGCGATGGTTTTGGCAAAATCATCGGCGAGCGGTTTGCCCGAGGCGGTGGTGACATCAAATATTTTTTTCGCCGCCTCTTCCGTCGAGTCGACATAGTCGTCGAAGGAGCTGCGTGACACGCCGACAAAGCTCGCCGGTTTTTGCTTGTTAACGACGTAGGTGCGGCGATCAAGTACGGCGAGGCTAACCGCCGTTCCCGCAACGGCCTTGAGCGGGAGTGTCGCCTCGTCATAGCGGTAGGTGATGCGGGTCGCGCAGCCGGAAAATGCGGCAGCAAGCAACACGACTGCGCCGAGGGAGGCGAGTAGGCGCATTGGTCCCCGCGGCACTCCTCTGCGCCACAGGTTGCCGGTCATTTGGGTGCTGCAGGCGGCATGCGCTCGGATTTGGGCGGCAGGAAGCTCGAATTAAAAATGAAGTCCGAGCTCGGCTTGGTCTTGAGGTTGAAGGCCGCCGCCACATCGTCGACCTGGTTGTCGAGCACCAGCTTGTCGAGGCCGCCCAGGCCGCTGGAGCGCGAGTAATCGGTGTCGATAGAGCGCATTGTGATCTTGAGTTTCTCCAGTTCCATTTTTTCGTCGATCAGCGGGTCGAAGGCCTTGTTGGCGCGGATTGCCTCCTGCGGGTTGGCGATGGTGTCTATCATGGCGCGGTTGATGGCGCGCACCAGTCCGGCCACCGCGCGCGGGTTCTCGGTGATCATCTTGGTGCTGACGAGCACGGCGTTGCCATACAGGTTGAGGCCGGCGTCGACAAAGCGGAACATGTTGATGTCCTCGTCCTTGGCGCCGCGCTGGATCAGGGTGAGCTTGTTCAGTTCGAAGCCGGTGGTGGCGTCGGCTTCTCCGCGCACCACCAGCGTCTCGCGCAAGGCCGGGTCGATATTGAGGAAGGTCACGGTCTTCGGGTCGATGCCGATGGCGCGTGCATAAATCGGAAACGCCTTGCGCACCGAATCGAACACCGGCGCGGCGATTTTCTTGCCGGCGAGGTCCTGCGGCTTGTTGATGCCGGATTTTTTCAGCGCCATTACCACCAGCGTCGAGCGGTTGTAGAGCAGGTATACCGCCTGCAAGCGCGTCGGGCCGGGGTTGTTGCCGACGAACTCGATCAGGGTGCTCAGGTCGGCGGTGCCGGCGTCGTGCGAACCGCCGACGATGCGGTTGACCGTCGCGCCCGAGCCGGCGCCGACGTCGACCGAAACATCGAGGCCCTCTTTTTCGAAATAGCCCTTGTTCTTGGCCAGCATGAACATCGACAGCTGGCCCTCGTAGCGCCAGTCGAGCGTGAAGCGCACCTTGGTCAGTGCCTGGGCAGAAGCCGCAGCCGGGAACATCACCGTGGCGATGGCGATGACGAAGCCGGCGAGGACGGCGCGGCGGGTGTTCCGGGAGGTGTTCATGTGCGACTCCATCTAACGAGGGGGAAAGGCACAATCCTGCCACAACAAGCGGGAAAATGCGCGCAACTCAAGCAGGGGCGGGGCGCAACAAGGCTAGAATGACCGTACTTACGCGACAGGCATGGAGACCGGCATGGTGTTGCCCACCCACGACAGATTCGATTTCACCCCTATCAGCAAGCGCCCGGACTATTCCTGGCCGGGCGGCAAACGCCTCGCCATGTACGTCGCGCTCAATGTCGAGACCTTTGGCTTCGGCATGGAAGTGGGGCCGGTGCTGGGTAACGCCATGCCCATGCCCGATCACCGCAACTGGTCCTGGCGCGAGTACGGCAACCGTGTCGGTGTCTGGCGCCTGCTGGATTTTTTTGACGAAATCAAACTACCGGCCTGCCATCTGGTCAACGCCTACCTTTACGACACCCACCCAGACGTGCCGACGGCGATTCGCGCGCGCGGTGACGAATTTGTTGGCCATGGCCGCACCAATTCGGAAAAGCCCGGTGCACGGCCGGAGGACGAGGAGCGCGTCCTTATCGCCGAGTCTCTTGCGGCGATTGCGAGTCACGAGGGCAAGCCGCCTTCGGGCTGGATGACCCCACTGATGATGCCATCCAAGGTGACGCTCGACTTGTTGCAGGAAGCCGGCCTGCGCTATGTGCTCGACTGGCCGGCCGACGACCAGCCGTTCTGGATGCGCACCCGTTCAGGACCCTTGTTGTCGGTGCCGTACCCGCTGGAGACCAACGACTTCGTTCCCATCCTGCAGCTGCATCACGACCCGGTGCAGTTTGCCGACCTGCTGGTGCGCCAGTTCGAGGAAATGGTCGAATCGAGCGAGCGCTGGCCGCAGGTGTTCCCGATTTCGCTGCACACCATGGTCTGCGGCCAGCCGCACCGCCTGCGGGCGCTGCGCAGCGCATTCGACCGCATACTCAACCATCCGAAATTCGACCGCGTGTGGCTCACGCGTCCAGGCGAAATCGCCGCGTATTGTGCGAGCCTGCCCAAGGGGACGGTTCCGGGGAGCTAAGGGCCAGGAGATTTAAGGAAAACCAAAGCATCGTCGTTCCCGCGAAAGCGGGAACCCATTTTGACTGAATAAATCGACGCTTTAGGTCAAGGTGGATTCCCGCTCCCCGATTTAAGCATTCGAGGACAAGCTTCGCGGGAATGACGTAGGCATTTAGTTTTACCTCGGCAACCCGCCACCGCTGACAGGGCTGCCGCCTACTCCACCTGGATATTGCCCGCCTTGATCACCGGCGCCCAGGTGCGCATTTCCTTCTGGATGAATTCGAGGAACTTGTCCGAGTTGCGTACCGAGATCGTCAGCCCGAGGACCGGGTCGTTCAGGCGCGCCTGCATGTCCGGTGCGTTGAGAATTTCCAGCAGTTCCCTTTCCAGTCGCGCGGTAACGGCCTTGGGCGTCTGCGCCGGGGCGGAAACGCCCACCCATGACACCGCCTGCACGCCCGGCGCGATTTCGTCCAGCGTGGGTACATCCGGGTAGGTCGGCATGCGCTTTTCGCTGGTCACCGCCAACACCCTGACTTTGCCGGTCTTGACCAGTTCAGCCGCGCTGGCGGTGAGCACCATGTCCAGCCGCCCGCCGAGCAGGTCGGTGATGGCTGGCGCCGGGCCCTTGTAGGGGATGTGCGTCATGTTGAGGTTGAGCGTCTGTTTGAGCAACTCCGCAGCGAGAAAACCCGAAGTGCCGACGCCGGCCGATGCGTAATTGACGGTGCCCGGCTTGGCTTTTACCAGTGCGAGGAATTCCTGGATGGTCTTGATCGGGGAATCGGCCTTGACGATGACGTACTGCGGATACAGTCCGATCAACACGATGTGATGAAAATCCTTGATCGGGTCATAGGGAAT